>NZ_NEVB01000230.1:0-22097 GCF_002259925.1 Aeromonas sp. A35_P
TCACTTTAAGAACACAGCCTAGAGGCGCAAGCCGCCGTCCAGCTCGATCATCCGCCCCGACAGATAGTCATTGGCGAGAATAAAATCCACCGTCTGGGCCAGCTGCGCCGCCTGCCCTAGGGTACCCACCGGGATGGCCTGCTGCATGCGGGCCATGGCTTCGGGTTTCATCGCCGCCGTCATGTCGGTGGCAAACACCCCCGGGGCGATGCCCATCACCCGGATGCCGTGGCGGGCCAGCTCCTTCCCCCAGGTGACCACCAGGGAGGCCACCCCCGCCTTGCTGGCGGCATAGTTGCTCTGACCCATGTTGCCGGCGCGAGCGATGGAGGAGATGTTGATGATGACGCCCCCCTCTCCGCCAGTAGCCATCAGCGCCGCCCCCTCCCGCCCGCACAGGAAGGTGCCAGTGAGGTTGACGTCGATGACGCTCTGCCACTGGGCCAGGCTCATCTTCTCCGCCAGCGCCCCCTCCTTCACCTTGATCAGCATGCCGTCGCGCAGAATGCCAGCGCAGTTGACGAGGGCGTGCAGGGCTCCGAGCTGATCCTTGATGGCGGCAAAGGTCGCCTCGACCTCCGGCTCGCTTGCCACGTTGCAGACGAACAGGGCGCAGCGACCGTCACGGCTGCGCACCTCCGCCTCGGTCACCTCCAGATCGGTGCGGTTGACGTCGATGAGCGCAAGCTGCGCCCCCTGCTCCGCCAGGCTCAGGGCGATGGCGCGGCCCAGCCCCCTGCCCACCCCCGTGATGGCGATGACTTTTTGTTTGATATCCATAAATGCTCCTGGTGAGATGGCCGGTGACTGTCGAGTCAAAGACTATCGGGTAAAAAGGTAGATAGCGGCCCTTAACCCGGCTCTGTCTTGTCCAGATAGAGTTCGACGATGCTGGAAAAATCCCGGGCACCCTGCCCCTTGGTGGCGTGCAGGTTGAACAGGTTGCGCGCCAGCGCCCCCATGGGCACGGCGCTGTGGGCATGCTCGGCCAGGGCCATGGCGAGCCCCAGGTCTTTGACCATCAGCCGGGTCATGAAGCCCCCCTGATAGTTGCGCGAAGCCGGCACGTTCTCCATCACCCCGGGCCAGGGGTTGTAGCGTTCCAGGCTCCAGTTGTTGCCCGAGCTCTTGCCCATGATGGTGGAGAGCACCCCCGGATCCAGTCCCTCCTTGACCCCGAGCGCCAGCGCTTCCGCAGTGCCCGCCATGTGGATGGCGAGCAGCATGTTGTTGCACATCTTGGCGATCTGGCCCGCGCCGAGGGCCCCGGCGTGGAACAGGTTCTGCCCCATGCAGGCGAGCACGGGTTTGGCCGCTTCAAAATCCGCTTGTTCGCCGCCGACGATGAAGGTCAGCGTCCCCGCTGCCGCGCCGGCCACCCCCCCCGACACCGGAGCATCGAGAAAACGGATGCCGCGCGCCTGCGCCGCCGCCCCCACCTGGCGGGCCGAGGCCACGTCTATGGTGGAGCAGTCGATGACCATGGCGTTGTGCGGCAGGGCCGCCAGCAGATCCTGCCCGCCCCGCTCACCGGCGCTTTCACCAAGCCAGAGGCTGCGCACATGCTCGCCCGCCGGCAGCATGCTGATCACCAGCTCGCAGTCGCTCACCGCCTCGCGGGCATCGCCGGCGGCGATGCAGCCGGCTTCGATGGCGCGGGTCAGGCTCTCGGCCACCAGATCAAACACCTGCACCCTGTGTCCCGCCCTGGCCAGGTTGGCGGCCATGGGGCCCCCCATGTTGCCAAGCCCGATAAATCCAATCCTTGTCATGGTCTGTTCCTTGTGTGTGATCGCCCGTCAGCGGGGACGCAGGGGGTTGTTCCCCTCGGGCCAGTGATAGAAGTCATCCAGCCAGGCCTCGCCCGCCTGCGGAGCCTGCCAGCGGGGAGACTTGTCCTTGTCGATGAGCAGGGCCCGCACCCCTTCCACGAAGTCCCCTCTGAGCACGCAGTTGACGGAAAGGGCCAGCTCGTCGGCAAACACCTCGGCCAGGGAGTGGCGCCGAGCCTGCCAAAACTGGCGCCAGAGGATGGCGCGACTGATGGGGCTGCCGCTCTGGCAGGTCGCCCGCGCCTGGGCCAGCGCCGGTTCGTCCAGCTCGGCCCCCTCGAGGCGTGCCAACACTCCTTGCAGGGAGCGGCCGGCCAACAGCGCATCGATGCGAGCCTGGTGTGGCAGCAGCACGGGGGCTGGCAGCGTCTGGCCAAGGGATCGCTGCAAACCGGCCAGCAGCCCCTCAATCTGCTCGCTGGCATCGACAGCGCCGGACCAGTCGAGGGCGGCGAGGTGCGCCGGCAGCTCCATCCGCTCGTGGCTCGCCATGGCGTGATCCGCCAGACCCAGGCCGATGGCATCCGCCCCGTTGAAGCGGGCCCCGGTGAGGCCGAGCCAGAGCCCGAGCCGCCCCGGCATGCGGCTCAAAAACCAGCTGGCCCCCACGTCGGGGTAGAGGCCTATGGTCACCTCCGGCATGGCGAACAGGCTCTTCTCGGTCACCACCCGAAAGCCGGCCCCGGCAAAGAGGCCGATGCCGCCCCCCATGCAGATGCCGTCCGCCACGCAGATGAGGGGCTTGCTGTAGCGATGGATATGGTGATCGAGCCGGTACTCCTGCTCGAAGAAGTCGCGGGCATAGCCAAACAGTGCCGACTCGCTCGCCTCCTGCTTGCGGTAATAGAAGGAGCGGATGTCACCGCCGGCGCAAAACGCCTTCTCGCCGGCCCCCTGAAGCAGCACGCAGGCGATGGCCGGGTCCTGCTCCCAGCGGGTCAGCGCCCCCTGCAACAACTGGATCATCTCAAGGCTCAGGGCGTTGAGGGAGGCGGGGCTGTCCAGGATCAGCATGCCGATGTGGCGACCATCCGCCGTGGGGTGGGTCTCGATGCGCACAGGCTCACTCATGGCGAGCCCCTGCGACACGGCGGGTGGCCATCAATACGTCATTCATCCTTCACTCCCCCACTCTTTACGGGTTTGGATTGGTCATAGTGCCAACGCGGGGGCCGCTTCGCGAGGAAGGCGGCCACCCCCTCGCGCTGGTTGGCATCGTCAAACAGGGTGAGGAACAGGCTGCGCTCGAGCGGCAGCGCCGCGTCCCGGTGGCCGCTTCGCCCCTGATTGATGAGGGTCTTGCAGGCGCGCAGGGCGCTCGGGCTCTGACGCTCCACCAGCTGGGCCATCTGGTGCGCCGCCTCCCAAGCGTGCCCCTCCTTCACCACCTCCTCCACCAGCCCCATCTCGTAGGCCAGGGTGGCGCTCACCTTCTCGCCGCAGAGGATCATTCGCTTGGCCCAACCCGGTCCCACCAGTTCGGTCAGGCGCTGGGTGCCGCCGGCGCAGGGCAAGAGCCCCACCGAGGCCTCCGGCAGGCCCAGCTTGGCCTGCTGCTCGGCGATGCGGATGTCGCAGGCCAGCGCCACCTCGAGGCCCCCGCCCATTGCGTAGCCATTGATGGCGGCGATGCTGACTCCGTGAAAGCGGGCCAACGCCTCGAAGGCGCGGCCAAAGGCCTCGGCCACCTCGCGGGCGTGCTCAAGATCGCCGTCGGCAAACATGTTGAGATCGGCGCCGGCGCAGAAGAACTTGTCTCCGGCCCCGCGGAGCACCAGCGCCACCACGTCGGGGCGGCTGTCGAGCTCCTCCATCATCCGCAAGAAGGCCTGCAGGCTGGCGAGCGTCCAGGTGTTGGCGGGAGGATGGTCGAGGGTGATGTAGGCCACGTGCCCCTGATATTCGAGCCTGATCCTTGTCATTGCGTTGTCCTTGTCAAAAAACCTGCCCCATGATGACAGGGTTGAATGGAGCCGACCTGCGGCTGGCTCACAAAGCCTGACGACGAGTCACGCCAACCGCGTCGTCAGGGCGGCCCCCTCTCGCTACTCCAGCGCCAGACCGGGCTCGGCCAGCAGACGGCGGGCGATGATGAGCCGCATCACTTCATTCGTCCCTTCCAGAATGCGGTGGACCCGGGTATCGCGCAGGTAGCGCTCGAGCGGGTACTCGCGGATATAACCATAGCCGCCAAAGAGTTGCAGGGCGTCGTCGCAGATGCGGTGACCCACGTCGGTGGCAAAACGCTTGGCCATGGCGCACCAGGCGCTCTTGTCCGGCGCCCCGGCATCGAGTCTCGCGGCCGCCTGACGCACCAGCAGGCGGGCGGCGGCGAGCTCGGTGGCCATGTCGGCCAGGCGAAACTGCACGCTCTGGAATTCGCTGATCGGGTGGCCAAATTGCTGGCGCTGCTGCACATGGGCCAGGGCATCGTCGAGGGCCTGCTGGGCGGTGCCGACCGAACAGGTGGCGATGTTGATGCGCCCACCATCGAGCGCCTGCATGGCGAACTTGAACCCCTCGCCCTCCTGCCCCAGCCGGTAACGGGCGGGAATGCGCACGGCGCTGAAGTTCACCTCCCGGGTCGGCTGGCTGTTCCAGCCCATCTTCTCCTCCGCCTTGCCGTAACTCACGCCGGGGGTCTGGGCCGGTACCATGAAGGCGGAGATCCCCTTCGCCCCCTCGCCACCGGTACGGGCCATCACCACCAGCACGTCGGTACTGCCGGCGCCCGAGATGAACACCTTGCTGCCGTCGAGAAGGTAATCCTCGCCATCGCGCACGGCGCGGGTCTTGAGGGCCGCCGCGTCGGAGCCGGCCCCCGGCTCGGTGAGGCAATAAGAACCCAGCAGCTCGCCGCTGGCGAGCCTCGGTACCCACTCCTCGGCCACCTCGGCAGGCAGCCAGCTGCCCAGCATCCAGCTCACCATGTTGTGGATGGTCAGATAGGCGGTGGTGGAGGTGCAGCCCATGGCGAGGCGCTCGAAGATAAGGCAGGCATCGAGCCTCGGCAGGCCGAGGCCGCCATACTGCTCCGGGGTGTAGAGGCCGCAAAAGCCGAGTGCCGCCGCCTGCTTGATGGTCGGGACGGGAAATTCGTGCTCCTTGTCCCAGCGCGCGGCGTGGGGCTTGAGCGCCTCCTCGGCAAAGGCACTGGCAGCCTCCACATAGGCCTGCTGATCCGGGGTCAGGTTAAAATCCATCTTGTTTGCTTCCTTGTACTTGTTCGATCCATTTCTGTCAGTGTGTGCGCCCGAGCAACCTGCCGTCAGCGCAGCTGGATGGTCATGTTGGGGCCGGTCGGGATGTCTTCATCGAACCAGCGTTCGGTCACCGTCTTGGTCTCGGTGTAAAAACGCACCGCCTGCTTGCCGTAGGCGTGCAGATCCCCGTAGAAAGAGCCGCGCCAGCCGGTGAAGGAGAAGAACGGCAACGGCACCGGGATGGGAACGTTGATCCCCACCTGGCCCACCGCCACCTCGTGACGGAATTTGCGGGCGGCGGCGCCGCAGCCGGTGAAGATGGAGGTGCCGTTGCCGTAGGGGTTGTCGTTGATGAGGGCGAGCGCCTCATCCAGGCTCGCCACCTCGAGGCAGGCCAGCACGGGCCCGAAGATCTCCTCCTTATAGATACGCATCTCGGGGGTCACGCCGCGAAACAGGGTCGGCCCCACCCAGTTGCCCACCGGGTAGCCGGGCACGTCGCAGAAGCGGCCGTCCAGCAGGCACTCGGCCCCCTCGGCGATCCCCGCCTCGATAAGCCCCTCTACCCTGACTTTCGCCTCCGGGCTGATGAGCGGGCCATAAGCGGCTTCGGGATCGTGCCAGACGCCGGGCTTCACCTTGGCAAACTCGGCGGCGAGCTCGGGGATCCACTCCCGGGCACTGCCCACGAACACCGCCACGCTGATGGCCATGCAGCGCTGACCGGCGGCGCCGACCCCGGCCCCCACCAGGTTGCTCAACACCTGCGCCTTGTTGGCATCCGGCATGATCACCATGTGGTTCTTGGCGCCGACAAAGCACTGGGCCCGCTTGAGCTGGGAAGTGGCGCTGCGATAGACGTGGCCGCCGACCCGGGCCGAGCCGACGAAGCTGATCGCCTTGATGTCGGGATGGGCCAGCAGCGCATCCACCTGCTCGGCACCGCCGTGCACCACCGACAGAATGCCCCTGGGGGCCCCCGCCTCGGCAAACAGCTCGGCCAGGCGCATGGGGGTGAGCGGATCCTGCTCAGAGGGCTTGAGCACGAAGCCGTTGCCGCAGGCCACCGCCAGCGGGAACATCCAAAGCGGGATCATGGCCGGAAAGTTGAAGGGGGTGATGCCAAGGCAGACCCCGAGCGGCTGCACCCAGGAGTGGCCGTCGACCCGGCGGGCCACGTTGCCCATGGTCTCCCCCAGGGTCTGACTGGCGATGGCGCAGGCCTGCTCCACCACCTCGATGCCGCGCCACACATCCCCCTTGGCATCCGCTAGGTTCTTGCCGGTCTCCTGGGCCAGCAGGGCCGCCAGCTCGTCGTGATGCGTCTTCAACAGGTGCTGGTAGTTGAACATCACCCGAGCCCGCTCGGAGGCCGGCACCTCCCGCCACAGCAGATAGGCGTCGTGGGCGGTGCGCACCGCGAGCGCAATTTCTGCCGAGGTAGCCTTCGGCACTCGCGCCAGCAGGCTCTGATCCGCCGGGTCGGTCACCTCGATCCACTGCTCGCTCGCGGAAGGGTACGCCTCCCCGCCGATGTGCAGCGGCACGTCACCGAACCGGGTCTGATGGTTGTTCATGGGCACTCTCTCCTTGCTGACACATCATGGGCCGTTTGCGGGCGGGCCATGGGCACTCCTGTGACGGGGGACCATCACGACCGGGCAATCGCCCTTGCCGTCATGGCGCAACAAATTTACCTTAGACTAACAATCAATTTACGTTTACGCTAACGTAAACTTAAATCACAAATGGACTGACCAGTTTGGCCCCCTGTTTCAGCTCGGCCGCCAGGCTGTCACCCCTTCATATGAGGAGAGCAAGGATGCATGCAGTGATGGACGAGACCCTGTGCGCCCTGACCGAGCAGGTCGAGGCCTTCTGCCAGAAAGTGATCGCGCCGCGCGCCGGCGACATCGATCAGAGCAACGTCTTCCCCCGCGATCTCTGGCCCCGGATGGGTGAGCTGGGGCTGCACGGCATCACGGTGGCGGAGGAGTATGACGGGGTGAACCTCGGCTATCTGGCCCACGTGCTGGTGATGGAGCAGGTGAGCCGTGCCAGCGCCTCGGTCGGCCTCTCCTACGGCGCCCACTCCAACCTCTGCATCAACCAGATCCACCGCCACGGCACGGCGGAGCAAAAAGCGCGCTACCTGCCCCCGCTGGTGAGCGGCGAGCATGTGGGGGCGCTGGCCATGAGCGAGCCGGGTGCCGGATCCGACGTGGTGAGCATGCGCCTCACCGCAGTGCGCGAGGGGGATCACTTCGTGCTGAACGGCAACAAAATGTGGATCACCAACGGGCCCGATGCCGACACCTTCGTCATCTATGCCAAGACCGATGCCGCTGCCGGTCCCAAAGGGATTTCAGCCTTTATCGTCGAGGCGGGGACTCCCGGTTTCTCCACCGCCCAGAAGCTCGACAAGCTGGGGATGCGCGGCTCCAGCACCTGCGAGCTGGTGTTTGACAACTGCCGGGTGCCGCAGGAGAACCTGCTGGGCCCCCTGCATGGCGGGGTCAAAGTATTGATGAGCGGGCTGGATTACGAGCGGGTGGTGCTGGCGGCCGGCCCCCTTGGCATCATGCAGGCCTGCATGGACGTGGTGCTGCCCTATGTGCGCGAGCGCAAGCAGTTCGGCCAGGCCATCGGTGAGTTCCAGCTGGTGCAGGGCAAGCTCGCCGACATGTACACCCGCCTCGCCAGCAGCCGGGCGCTGGTCTATTCGGTGGCGAGCGCCTGTGACCAGGGCCGCACCAGCCGCAAGGATTGCGCCGCCGCCATCCTGTTTGCCGCCGAAAATGCCACCCAGATGGCGCTCGATGCCATCCAGCTGCTTGGCGGCAACGGCTACATCAACGAATACCCCACCGGTCGATTGTTGCGGGACGCCAAGCTCTACGAAATAGGCGCCGGCACCTCGGAGATCCGCCGCTGGCTCATCGGCCGCGAGCTGATGGGAGATAACGCATGAGCAGGCTCCACTCCCGCCTCGACACCGCCAGCCCCGACTACGAGGCCAATCGGGTCGCCATGCAGGCTCTGGTCGACGATCTCAATGCCCGCCTGGAGGAGATAGCCTTGGGCGGCGGCGCGGCCAACAACGCCCGCCATCAGGCCCGCGGCAAGCTGCTGCCCCGCGAGCGCATCAACCAGCTGCTGGACCCGGGCTCCCCCTTTCTCGAACTCTCGGCGCTGGCCGGCTGGCAGGTCTATGACGAGCCGGTGCCCGCCGCCGGCATCCTCACCGGTATCGGCCGGGTCTCGGGGCGCCTGTGCATGCTGGTGGTGAACGATGCCACCGTGAAGGGGGGCACCTACTACCCGCTCACGGTGAAAAAACACCTGCGCGCCCAGACCATCGCCGAACGGCTGCGCCTCCCCTGCCTCTATCTGGTGGATTCCGGCGGCGCCTTCTTGCCGATGCAGGACGAGGTGTTTCCCGACCGGGAACATTTTGGCCGCATTTTCTACAACCAGGCCCGCATGTCGGCCCAGAACATCCCCCAGCTAGCGGTGGTGATGGGGCTTTGTACCGCCGGTGGCGCCTACGTGCCCGCCATGGCGGACGAGTCCATCATGGTCAAAGAACAGGCCACCATCTTTCTGGCGGGCCCGCCGCTGGTCAAGGCCGCCACCGGCGAGGAGATCAGTGCCGAGGCCCTGGGCGGCGCCGAGGTGCACTGCGCCCACTCCGGGGTGGCGGATCACATGGCCCGCGACGATGCCCATGCGCTGGCCATCGCCCGCACCCTAGTGACTCATCTGGGCAACGAACCGGTAGAGACCAACCCCGGCTACGAGCCCCCCTGCTACCCCATCGAGGAGCTCTACGGCCTGGTGGGCACCAGCCTCAAGCGCCCCTATGACGCGCGGGAGCTGATCGCCCGACTGGTGGATGGCTCGGACTTTGACGAATTCAAGGCGCTGTTCGGCACCACCCTGGTCACCGGCTTTGCCCGGATCTGCGGCATGCCGGTGGGGATCCTCGCCAACAACGGGGTACTGCACAGCGACAGCGCCCAGAAGGGAGCCCACTTCATCCAGCTCTGCAACCGGCGCGCCATTCCGCTGCTCTTTTTGCAGAACATCACCGGCTTTATGGTGGGCAGCTCGGCTGAGCGCGAAGGGATCGCCAAGCACGGCGCCAAGCTGGTCACCGCGGTGGCCTGCAGCCGGGTGCCCAAGATCACCCTGGTCGTCGGCGGCAGCTTCGGCGCCGGCAACTACGGCATGTGCGGGCGCGCCTACGACCCCGATTTTCTGTTCAGCTGGCCCAACAGCCGCATCTCCGTCATGGGGGGCGAGCAGGCGGCCGGGGTGCTGGTGCAGGTGCGCCGGGACAAGCTGGCCGCCGAGGGCAAGCCGTTGAGCGAGCAGGAGGCAGCCGCCATCCGCGCCCCGGTGATCGAGCAGTATGAGCGTCAGGGCCACCCCTACTACGCCAGCGCTCGCCTGTGGGATGACGGCGTCATCGACCCGACCCAGAGTCGCACCGTGCTGGCGTTGGCGCTGGCGGCCTGCCAGGGGGCCGAGACCGGCCCGGAACAGTACGGCATCTTCCGGATGTAAGGAGTTAACATGTCCGATCCACTCAGTCACGACACCCAGTCCGGTTTTCGGCTGGAGCGACACGGCCCGCTGGCCGAGCTGGTGCTGTCGCGCCCGGCCCGCCACAACGCCTTTGACGCCGACCTCATGCTGGGGCTGCTGGACTGCCTCGACGAGCTGGCCCACACCCACGGCCAGGCCCTTGCCGACCGCCCCCACGCCTTGCTGCTGCGCGCCGAAGGCAAACATTTTTGCGCTGGCGCCGATCTCAACTGGATGCGCAACCAGGCCCACGCCGATTTCGAGCACAACCGGGAAGACGCCCGGGTGCTGGCCCGGCTGATGCAAACCCTGGACGAGCTCCCCTTCCCCACGGTGGCGCTGGTACAGGGCGCCGCCTACGGCGGGGCGCTTGGCCTTATCTGCGCCTGCGACCTGGTGCTGGCCGCCGATGACGCCCGCTTCTGTCTCTCGGAGGTGAGCCTCGGGCTGGTGCCCGCGGTGATCAGTCCCTACGTGGTGCGCGCCATGGGAATGCGCCAGGCCCGCGCCCTGATGCTCAGCGCCGAACCGTTCGATGCGGTCACCGCCTGCCGCCTCAACGTGGCGCACCGGCGCTGCCCGCCGGATCAGCTCCTGACCGAAGGGCGCGCGCAGGCCCTACGTCTGTGCCGCAACGGGCCCCAGGCGATGAAAGAGACCAAGCGGCTGCTGGCCGCCCTCGAGAACCACAGCGCCAGCCTGCACGAAGAGAAAACCGTCGAGACCATCGCCCGGGTACGGGTCGGTCTCGAAGCCCAGGAGGGGATGCAAGCCTTCTTCGACAAACGACCTCCCGCCTGGCGCCCCCGTTTCAAGGACGAAGCATGACTCAATACCACCCCATCAAGCGCCTGCTGATCGCCAACTCTGGTCAATATAACTGGCGTGTGGATCAACACGCTTCGCACTTGTGCGCCTTGAACAACAGGGAGCCAGCATGACCAACCACACTCCAATCAAGCGTCTGCTGATCGCCAACCGCGGCGAAATCGCCGTGCGGATCATCAAGACCGCCCGGCGCCTCGGCATTCACACCATCGCCCTCTACTCGGACGCCGACGCCCGCGCCATGCATGTGCGGGAAGCCGACGAAGCCTGGCATCTGGGGCCGGCCCCCGCCCGGGAGAGCTACCTCGACACCGGCAAGGTGCTGAAGATTGCCAAAGAGGCGAACGCCGACGCCATCCACCCGGGCTACGGTTTTCTCTCCGAGAACAGCGACTTTGCCGCCGCCTGCGAGCAGCGGGGCTTTCGCTTCATCGGCCCAAGTGGCGCCGCCATTCTCGCCATGGGCGACAAGTCCGGCGCCAAGGCGCTGATGCAGGCCGCCGGCGTGCCGGTGCTGCCCGGTTATCACGGCGCGGATCAGCACCCAGAGTTTTTGCGCGATCAGGCGAGCCTGGTGGGCTTTCCGCTCCTTATCAAGGCTGCCAGTGGCGGCGGTGGCAAGGGAATGCGCCGGGTCGATCAGCTGGCCGACTTTGACGCGGCCCTGGCGGCGGTCAAGCGGGAGGCAAGTTCTGCCTTCGGTGACGACCATGTGCTGCTGGAGCGCTATCTCGCCTGCGCCCGCCACGTGGAGGTGCAGGTGTTTGCCGATACCCTCGGCAACGCCATCTATCTGGGGGACCGGGACTGCTCGTTGCAGCGGCGCCACCAGAAGGTGATCGAGGAGGCCCCCGCCCCCGACATTCCTCCGGCGCTGCGCCGTGCCATGGGCGAGGCGGCCGTCGCCGCCGCCCGCGCCATCAAGTATCGAGGAGCCGGCACCATCGAATTTCTGCTGTGCGGGGAGGAGTTCTTCTTCATGGAGATGAACACCCGGCTGCAGGTAGAGCACCCGGTCACCGAGGCCGTCACCGGCCAGGATCTGGTGGCCTGGCAGCTGGCAGTGGCCGAAGGCAAGCCGCTGCCGCTCACCCAGGATGAAGTGGTGCTGCGCGGCCACGCGGTGGAGGCGCGCCTCTACGCCGAGGACGTGGCCGCCGGTTTTCTGCCCGCCAGCGGCCCCATCCAGTGGCTCAGCTGGCCCAAGGGGGTGCGCATCGATACCGGGGTCAGCGCCGGCGATGCGGTGAGCCCCTATTACGACCCCATGATCGCCAAGCTGATCGCCCATGCACCGAGCCGCAGCGAGGCCTTTGCCAGCCTGGCCGACGCGCTGGCGGCGCTGGAACTCGGCCCCTTGGTGCACAACGGTCCGCTCTTGCTGCGCCTGTGCGAAGAGCCAGAGGTGCTGGCGATGGGCCACCACACCCAGTGGCCCATTCCCACCGATACTCTGCCCGTTCCGGCGCTCGCCTGGCCGCTTGCCGCCCTCTGGCTCGCCAGTCGCCAGCGCGATGCCTCCCCCTGGCAGCAGGCAACAGGCTTTCGGCTCGGCCCCACCCGCAGCTTCAGCGCAGCGGTGCGCATCGACGAGGAGGCCCGGGTGTTGACCCTCACCGAGCGGGCAGGCGCCCTGCTCTGGCAGGGTGAACAGATCCCGTTCGAGCTTGGGCCGGATCACATACGCCTGCAGCAGGACGGCAACTGGCTGCGCTACCCGCTGCAGTCCCTCGGCGAGGGCGACTATCTGCTGCAACTGGCGGGCAGACGCATCCGCTTCTCGGCCGATGATCAGCATCATCAACTGCACCATGATCACGAGATGGGCGGCGGCGCCGGCATCCTGGCCCCCATGCACGGCATAGTGGTGGCGCTGCAGGTCGAGGCCGGCCAGCCGGTCAGCAAGGGGCAGCCCCTGCTGGTGCTGGAGGCGATGAAGATGGAGCACGTCCTCAAGGCCGACCGGGATGGGGTGATCGAAGCGCTGCAGTGCCGCCAGGGCGAACAGGTGAGTCAGGGCGCCGTGCTGGTGCGCTTTGCCGAAGAGCAGACCGAGCAGGAGGTGCGCTCATGAACCGAGCACAGGAGAACCGGGACGACAAGGTCAGCCTGGTGGAGATGGGGCCGCGGGACGGCCTGCAAAATGAAACTGCGACCCTCTCGCTGGTGCAGCGGCTGGAGCTCATCGCCCGGCTGGCCGAGAGCGGGCTGCAGCGCATCGAGGTGGGCGCCTTCGTCTCCCCCAAAAAGGTGCCGCAGATGGCGGATTCCGCCGCACTGTTCGACGCCCTGCCGCGCAAGGTTGCAACCCGTTACGGCGCCCTGGTGCCCAATCTGCAGGGGCTGCAGGCCGCCATCGCCGCCCGCGCCGACGAGATAGGCCTCTTCACTGCCTGCTCCGACGGCTTTACCCGGGCCAACATCGGCATCAGCGTGGAGGAGTCGCTGGTGCGCTTCGCCCCCCTGGTGCAGGAGGCGCGCAGCCTCGGCATCAAGGTGCGCGGCTACCTCTCCACCGTCATCGCCTGCCCGTTCGACGGCCCGACCCGGCCCAAGCGGGTCGCCGCCATGGCCGAGCGACTGCTGGATCTGGGCTGCCACGAGATATCCCTCGGCGACACCATCGGCGTCGGCACCCCGGGCACGGTGGCCCCCATGCTGGATGCGGTGCTGCACGAGATCCCGGCCGGCCGGCTGGCCGTCCATTTTCACGACACCTATGGCCAGGGGCTGGCCAACCTGCTGCCGGCGCTGGAGCGCGGCATCCGCACCATCGACAGCTCGGTGGCCGGGCTCGGCGGCTGCCCCTATGCCCCCGGCGCCTCCGGCAACGTCGCCTCGGAGGAGGTGGTCTATCTGCTGCACGGCCTTGGCATGGGCACAGGCGTCGATCTCGACAAGCTGGCCGCCACCGGCCAGTGGGTCAGCGAACAGCTTGGCCGCCCCAACGGCTCGCGGGTCGGCCGGGCCCTGCACGCCAACGCCGAGCGGCTGCGCACGCGGCTGTGCCAGCCATCCCCGCACTAAGGAGCCCCGCCATGCCCAATACCCTCGCCCACGGACTCGCCGGCAAGGAGGTGACCTACAGCATCTCCGAGCTGGCTCACGAGTTTGACATCACCCCGCGCACCATCCGCTACTACGAGGACGAGGGGCTCATCACCCCGACCCGGGAGGGACAGACCCGCATCTACAGCCACAAGGACAAGATCCGCCTCAAGCTGACCCTGCGCGGCAAACGCCTCGGCTTCAGCCTGGCGGAGATCCGCGAGCTGTTCGACATGTATGACACCGACCGCTCCAGCAAGACCCAGCTCAACTCCATGATCCAGCTCATCGAAACCAAGCGCCACTCCCTGCGCCAGCAGCTGGAGGATATCCAGATGGTGATGGCCGAGCTGGAGGCGGCCGAGCAGCGCTGCGTAAATTCCCTTAACGGCTTGAAAACTGGCGCAGATTAACCGAATCTGGGGTTATTTACCCCCTTCCGGGAGCCCCGATGAAACGCTGGTGCTGGTTGTTGCTGCTGCTCTGCTGCGGGGCATGGGGCCACCCTGTGATCCGGGTCGGCGGCTACCCCTATGCCCCCTTTGTGATCAAGGATGCGAACGACGGCTATCACGGGCTGACCCTGGATCTTATCGCCCAGCTCAACGACATCCAGCGGGACGTGCGTTTCGTCTTCGTGCCCACCTCCGCCACCCACCGCTACCAGGCGCTGGCCCTCGGTCGCTTCTCCCTGATCCTGTTTGAAGACATCCATTGGGATTGGCATGCCGATGAGGTGCTGATGACCCGTCCGCTGCTGCTGGGTGGGGAGATCTATGTTGCACTCAAGGCGCCGGGGCGGGATCAATCCTTCTTTGATCATCTGGAGCAACGCCAGCTGATCGGGGTCAGCGGCTATCACTACGGCATCGCCAACTTCGACGCGACACCGGGCAACATGAAGCGACGCTTCAACATCACCCTGGTCAAGGACAACGTCAGCGCGCTGCAGGGGCTGTTCAAGGGGCGCGGCGAGGTGGCCATCCTCAACCTCTCCTACCTCAACCAGTTCGAGAAAGAACAGCCGGAACAGGCCGCGCGCCTGCTGCGATCGGACAAATGGGATCAGCAATACACGCTGCGGGCCCTGCTCAGCCCGGATGGCAAGGTCTCGGTGCAGCAGCTGGAGCTGTGGCTGGACGCACTTCAAAAGAGCGGAAAACTGGCAAGCCTCTGGACAAGGTACGGCGTACAGAATCAAGTGGCACCATGATAATGACCTGAAAGTTTGTTACCCTATGCGCATCAATTGGAGACCCTCATGCCCAAGCCCCTGCGTGCCCGCCTGCTGCGCTACGCTCTCTACTTCTGCGCCGCCCTGCTGCTCTCCCTGCTTATTCTGTTATGGCAAGCCCCCACGCTGACCCAGCGCCACCTGCCGACCTGGCTGGCCAAACACTATGGTCTGCATCTGACCCTGGGGGAGATTGACGTCGGCCTGCGCCATCCCTCCCTCGCCATCGGCCCCACCACCCTGTTCGATGACCAGCAGCAGCCCCTCGTCGCCTTCGAGCGCCTGCAGCTCACCCCCCTGATAGGGGAAAGCTGGCGCCAGCGCGCCCTGATCCTCGATGAGGCGAGGCTGATCAAGCCGATGGTCAATCTGGTACGGCTGGCGGATCGCGGCCAAGACGCTCGCTTCAACCTGACCGAGGCGCTGGCCAGCCTGCTCGCGCCGGGTGATGCCGCGACCACCGACAGCGGCGCCCCCCTGCTGGTGCAGATCAACCGGCTGGCAGCCGAGCAGGGCCAAATCGCCTATCAGGACAGCCGCAAGCAGAGCAGCCCCGGCTGGGTGCCCACCCTGACCCTGAGCGGGCTCGACCTGCAACTGCCGCGCTTTTCCACCGCCCCGGGCCGTGCCAACCCCTTCGTGCTCGGGGCTACCCTCAATCAGCAGAGCCCGCTCAAGGCGAGCGGTGAGCTCGACATCATGAGCGGCGCCGGCAAGGGGAAGATCAGCCTGGGCAAACTGGCCCTCGCCCCCTTCGCCCCGCTCTGGGCCCCCTATCTCGACGTCAAGCTGGCCAAGGGCGAGGCCAACGCCGAGCTTGCCTACCAGATAGCCGAGGGCAAGCAGGGGCTGGGCTGGCAACTCTCCAAGGGCAAGCTGACCCTCAATGACTGGCAGCTCCAGCGCCGCAAGGGCGGCGAATTTGCCCGCTTCAAGCAGCTGGCGCTGACCGGCATCGCGCTCGATGGCAACAAGCAGGCGCTGCAGATCGACCGGGTAACGCTCAAGTCCCCGGCCGTCAGTGCCGTGCTCGATGCCGACCAGCAGCTGGATCTGGCCACCCTGCTGATCCCGCAGCCACCGGTCAAAGCGAGCAAAGCCGCCAAACCGGCCGCCCCGGGCAAACCCTGGCGCTGGAGCCTCAAGCAGACCCGCATCGAACAGGGCCAGCTCAAGCTGACCGAATCGAGCAGCGGCAAGCCGCTGCTGCGCGAGCTCTCCACCCTGACGCTGGCCCTGGGTCCGCTGGGCAGTCAGAGCGGACAGAGCAGCCCGCTCACCTTGAGCGGGGCGCTCAACAACCAGGCGAAACTGGACTTTGACGGTGACCTCGCCCTGGCGCCCTTCAGCCTCAACGGCGAGATCAAGCAACAGGGTCTGCCGCTCAGCTGGGCCCAACCCTATCTGCAGGATCTGTTGCGCATCCGCGTACGCGACGGCCAACTTGCCAGCCGCACCAAGCTGGCCCTGGCCACCGATGCCAAGGGGGCATTGAGCAAGCTGGAGCTGAGCGGCGGGCTCGACATCGATCGGCTCAACGTGCTGGATCGGGCCGACAACCAGCGCCTGCTGCAAATTGAGCAACTGCAGCTGAGCGGCCTGCACTACGACGGCATCAGCCAGCAGGTGAAGATCGACGACATCCTGCTGCGCAAACCCTTCGCCCGCATCGAGATCAACGAGGACAGGGTCACCAACGTGCAGCAACTGCTGCTGCCGCAACCGGCCACGGCCAAGCCCGCCAGCAGCGGGCCGGCCCCCCGCGTCAGCATCGCCCAGGTACGCACCGAGCAGGGCAACCTGCGCTTTGCCGATCGCAGCCTGAGCCCGGAATTCGTGGTGGACATCGCCTCCCTCAGCGGCCAGAGCCGCCACATCAGCAACATCCCGGGCCAGCGCTCCGAGCTGGCCTTCAACGGCAAGGTTGACCGCTACGCCCCGGTAACCATTCGCGGCGGCACCAACCTGCTGATCGAGCAGCCGGTGCTGGACGTGGCCGTCACCTTCAACAACCTGGAGCTCACCACCTTCACCCCCTACTCCAGCACCTACGCCGGTTACGCCATCGACAAGGGTCAGCTCTCCATGAAGCTCAACTACCAGTTGCACGGCAACCGGCTGGAGGGGGACAACGACATCACCATCAAGAAGTTGCAACTGGGGGAAAAGGTCAAGAGCGAGCAGGCCAAGGATCTGCCGCTGGGGCTGGCGGTCGCCCTGCTGAGCGATGCCAACGGCGTCATCCAGATGAACCTGAAGGTGAAGGGCAATCTGGATCAGCCTGACTTCAGCCTCGGCAACATCTTCTGGGACGTACTCGGCAACACCTTGCGCAAGGCGGTCACCTCCCCCTTCTCGCTGCTCGCCTCCCTGGCGGGTGGCAGCGAGGATCTGGACGAGCTGCCCTTCCTGCCCGGTGAGCCGGATCTCACCCCCACCCAGCAGGAGAAGCTGACCAAGCTGGCACAGGCTCTCAAGGACAGGCCCAAGCTCAGCATGAACATTCGCGGCAAGGTCAACTTCAACGAGGAGCGCCCCATCTTGCAGCGCCAGAAGCTCGAACGGGTGCTGGCCAAGATCACCGGCAACCCGGTGGATCTCGATCTGCTGGAGCAGGACCCCGCCATGCAATCGGCACTGGCAGAGGCCTATGAGGCGCGTTTCAACGAAGATCTCGGCGATCTGGCCGATCGGCTGAAGCTCGATGAGGCGAGTCCGGCCCTGCGCGCCCAGGCGGTGCTCCTGCTGCGTGATCAGCAGCTCATCACCGCCAAGTCCCTGCGCAATCTGGCCATGCGTCGTGCCCAGAACACCAAGGAGTTTCTGGTAGACCGCCAGGGGATCGCGCCGGAGCGGCTGTTTGTGCTGGACAGCCAGGTCAGGGAGGCCGACAAGGAGGCCAAGGTGGTACTGACCCTGGACGATTGAGCCGGTGACATCAGCAGGATGAGGGGGATGCCATTCCCCCTCTTCTTTGGGATTGAGCCCTCCTTTCGAGACCTGTTGCCAAGCGCATGCCCCGCGTTCCTTCTCTTCCCCCTTCATCCGGCCAGCCCTCTCGGCTATCCAGCAACAATCTGCGTCACTGCATAAGGCCAACTGCAGGACCCAAGCTCGCGTTCAACACTTTATCACCCCCATCCTGACCCTTTGTTTCAGATATCCATCTCGTCAGCTCACTCGCCCGGCGCAATGCCCCTTGCTCAACCATGCCGAAGCCGCGGACAGGCAGTCAGGTCGTTTGTATTGAACCGGTCATTGACACCTCTTGTCTGATGGCATATGAGCGTATTTTTTGGACTCAGGTGTGCTCAGCCTTGGCGGTGGAAATACGGTAGACAGCGCGGCTCAGCCCATCGCCTCGAGCTGTATGAAACTTTCAGAAACGTTCCGCTTAATACAATTTATCAACCTTGTCCGCACCATTCATTTACCTGCCATCTACCTGGATCGCACGAATGGTCAGCCGGGTAAAAAATTCCGTTATTTTTTTACTGTTTCGTCCCTTCCGCCTCTTGCCCGGGGCCAAGAGCCTGCCTAAAATCGCGCGTCTTTTATCAACCCCCACCTCTATTTTTGGAGAACGCCACGTGAGCGAAAAATTGGCCAACCCTGCCCCTCTGGGTCTGATGGGTTTCGGTATGACCACCATTCTGCTGAACATCCATAACGCAGGTTTCTTCCCCATCAGCGCCATGATCCTGGCCATGGGCCTGTGCTATGGCGGTCTGGCCCAGATCATCGCCGGTATCATGGAGTACAAGCGCGGCAACACCTTCGGTGTGACTGCCTTCATCTCCTACGGCACCTTCTGGTGGAGCCTGGTGTTCCTGCTGGTGATGCCGACCATGGGTCTGGCCGAAGCCACTCCGCACGCCTACATGGGCTGGTACCTGCTGATGTGGGGCATGTTCACCCTGTTCATGCTGATCGGGACCGTCAACTACCCGCGCGTGAAGCAGTTCGTGTTCGCCTCCCTGACCGTGCTGTTCTTCCTGCTGGCCGCCCGTGACTTCACCGGCAGCACCCTGATCGGCACCATCGCCGGTTTCGAAGGCATCATCTGCGGCGCCAGCGCCATCTACCTGGCCATGGCCACCGTGATCAACGAGCAGTTCGGCCGTACCGTGCTGCCGATCGGCGATCACAAGAAAGCCGCCGCCGTTCAGCTCAAAGCCGCTGCCTAAGCACCCGGCCGACACAGCTGTCACGAAAAAGGCACCCCGCGGGGTGCCTTTTTGTTGGGCGCGATTTGCCAGGTTCACCCGGCTAGCCGTGATGCTCGGGCTCCCCCGCCAGCAGTCGGGTCGCCGGAAAACGCGTCGCCGGCTGCTGGCCGAAGAAGCGGGTGAACTGCTGGTACACCGCCGGATAGGTGTCGCGCAGGCGCAGCGGATCGGTAAAAAAGCACTCGCTGCACACCGCCAAGAACTCGGCCGGGTGCGAGGCGGCGTAAGGGTCGATGGCGGTGGGCTCATGGCGATCCAGCTGTGCCTGCATGGCATCGAATGCCGACTGCAGCGCGCTTGTCCACTGGCGCGGATCCATGCCTGCCGGCAGCGGCGGCGCCCCGTCGGCCTCCCCTCCCAGCATGTCGAGCTTGTGGGTCAGCTCGTGGATCACCAGATTGAAGCCGTCCCAGTCCCCATCCTGCTGCAGCTCGCTCCAGGCCAGTACCAGCGGCCCCTGGGGCCAGGATTCGCCGGCGTTCTCCTCTTCCACCTCGCTCACCAGCCCGAACTCGTCCTGCACCTGCTGGCGGCGCACCACAGGCTCGGGGATCAGGATGATCTCGTGAAAGCCCCGATACCAGTCGAGCCCCAGATGCAGAATGGGCAGCGCCGCCTGCAGGGCCAGCACCGCCTGCTGGCGGGGGGTAAGCGTCACCCCGATCTGGGTGAGCGTCTTGCGGGCCAGCAGCTGCTGTGCCAACCCGATCAGGGTCTGCTCCTCCTCCCGGGAAAAGCCCTGCAAAATGGGCACAGCGGCCAGGGCCTGCTGCCACTCCATGGCATCCGGCCCCTGCTCATCTTGCCGGGACACACCACCAAACACACTTCGTAAGCGAGACCAGAACACGCAGACTCCTCTTGCTGATCAGACTGTTTTCACAAACCGTTTCGGACGCTCGACATACCCCTGCGCCAGATAAAAGCGATGGGCCCCTTCCCGCTTGAGGCTGCTGGAAAGCTCCAGCTGGCTGCAACCCCGCTCCCGTGCATGGCTCTCTGCCACGGCCAGCAGAGCGGCCCCCACGCCGCGTCCCCTTGCACCCTCATCGACAACCAGCGCCGAGATCAGGCCCCACTCTGGTGCAACGTGCAGCGGATTCAGCCAGTGCCACACCAAGACGCCTGCGATCCCCTCATCGAGGCAGGCCACCAGCACCTCGCGGGCCGGATCCGGCGTCAGCCAGCGGTCCTCCAGCGCCTGTGGGCTGACCGGGTAGCCCAGCTGGCCGAACAAGTCGGCCATGGCGGCCACATCCCCGGCGCAGGCCGGGCGGATCACCGCCGTCTCTCTCTCTGTCTGCATCCTTGGCCTCGATTTTGCTCTGCTTCTCCCCCACGGGCATGCCGATGAAAGAGGAGATGATACCGGGTTGACACCGCATTTTGTCCAACCACATCACGATTTGTTAATGTCAATTCACAAATTAACAAGGTGACAACATATTTCGCTAGGAAGCCCTTACACAAATCGATATGTTAAAACCCGCGGACTGGCCAGTGGAAACTTCCGCCACCGACCAGCCCCCAATCATAACGAGTGACCCCAGGGTCACCTGAAATTCAAGGGAGCGGGGCAAAGACCCCGCCAACAAGACAGCACAACAAAGGAGTTGTTGTACATGAATGAGATCGTCAATGCCATCAATGGTGTGATTTGGAGCCCTGCGCTCATCTACCTGTGTCTGGGGGTAGGCCTCTACTTCTCCCTGCGCAGCCGCTTTTTGCAACTGCGTCACATCAAGGAGATGATCCGCTTGATGTTTGATGGCAAGAGCACGGATGCGGGGGTCTCCTCCTTCCAGGCGCTGGCCATGACCCTGGCCGGTCGCGTCGGTACCGGCAACATCGCCGGGGTCGCCACCGCCATCACCTTCGGTGGCCCGGGCGCCCTGTTCTGGATGTGGATGGTAGCCTTCCTCGGCGCCAGCTCCGCCTTCGTGGAATCCACCCTAGGTCAGGTCTACAAGGAGAAGATCAACGGCGAATACCGCGGCGGCCCAGCCTTCTACATCGAGAAGGGACTTGGCATGAGCTGGTTCGCCTGGACCTTCGCCATCGCCACCATCTTCGCCTGCGGCGTGTTGCTGCCGGGGGTGCAGGCCAACTCCATCGGGGCCAGTCTGCAGACTGCATTTGATATCGATCCGAACGTCACCGCCGCCGGTCTGGCGCTGCTGCTCGGTTTCATCATCTTCGGCGGCGTCAAGCGCATCGCCAGCTTCGCCAGTACCGTGGTGCCCTTCATGGCGCTGGGCTACATTATCGTCGCCTGCGTCATCATAGCCCTCAACATCCATGCGCTGCCGGGCGTGATCCTGCTGATCTGGAAGAGCGCCTTCGGGATGGATGCCGGCTTCGGTGCCATTCTGGGTCTGGCCATCATGTGGGGGGTCAAACGCGGGGTCTACTCCAACGAAGCAGGCCAGGGTACCGGTCCGCACGCCTCCTCCGCCGCTGCGGTAAGCCACCCGGCCAAGCAGGGCCTGGTGCAGGCGTTCTCCGTCTACATCGACACCCTGTTCGTCTGTTCCGCCACCGGCTTCATGCTGCTCATCACCGGCCTCTACAACGTGCAGGGTCCGGATGGCGCGGCGCTCTACACCGGCATCGCCGGCGTGGCTGCGGGCCCGGGCTATGTGCAGACCGCCATGGAGAGCATGATGCCGGGCTTTGGCAGCATGTTCGTGGCCATCGCGCTGTTCTTCTTCGCGTTCACCACCATCGTCGCCTACTACTACATCGCCGAGACCAACATAGCGTTCGTCAACCGCAAGATTAACCGCCCCTGGCTCACCTTCCTGTTGAAGCTTGGTCTGATGGCGGCCATCGTCTACGGTACCGTCAAGACCGCCGATCTGGCCTGGGGCATGGGTGACATCGGGGTCGGCCTGATGGCCTGGCTCAACATCATCGCCATTCTGCTGCTGCAAAAGACCGCCTTCACCTGTCTGAAAGACTACGAGGCCCAGCAGGCCCAGGGGCTGGATCCGGTGTTCCACCCGGAGAAGCTCGGCATCAAGAACGCCGACTACTGGTCTGGTCACCGCTCCGAAGACAACCTGGAACAGGAGAAATCCGGTCACTCGTTCGAGCCGGACCAGGATCGCAAGATCTCCTGATCGCTTAACAC
>NZ_NEVB01000231.1:0-67284 GCF_002259925.1 Aeromonas sp. A35_P
CCTGATTACCCATGACCCTCAGCCAGCTTCAAGAGCCGATATGGCATCGGAGGGCTTGCCACGACTGCATGCCCCAATTCAACCAACATGCTTTTGAGGTCAAAACGATGATTAAACCGGAAGCAGTATTCAGCAAGATGTCTCGGTAAATGCTTCGCTCCGAGCGTATGGCAACTGCCCCGCAGCGAGTTCTTCACATTCCCTATCATCGTGTTTACCCAGTTGAATGCCGGATGATCCAGCAAGTCAAGGTTGCCCCCGGTGACAACACCCAGGTGCTCACAATTGGCCTCCTTCACCGCCCTGAAACAGGCCAATCCATCGGATATCACCGCGCTACCACTGGCAACATGCCGTTTTGCCCAATCAGCAATGGACTTGGTTTTGAAACCATCGACCACCGTCATCCGCATCTTGATTGGATGCCCTTCCTTGTTCAGGGCCACTGCTGCCACAAATGGCGTCTTGCCTGCCGCGCCCCGACCCCGTTTGCCACCACGGTGCTCGCCACCCCAGTAGACATCATCGAGCTGAATGATGCCGCTGATGGGCTGCTTGTCATCGGACTCTTTCATGGCTTGCAGCAGCTTGTGCTTGAGCATCCAGGCGGTGTCATATTTGACGCCCAACTGGCGCTTTAGCTCCATCGCTGACAAACCTGTTTTGGTTTGTGACAACAGGTGCATCGCCAGAAACCACTTGGTCAGCGGGAGCTTGGTGTTTGCGAAAATAGTGTTCCCAGTCAATGACATCTGGTGATGGCAGTGATTGCATTGCAGCACGCGTGGCCGACTTTTCAGGTGACAACAGGTCTTGTTGGCACATTCAGGGCAGACAAAGCCGTGAGGAAAACGCCAAGTGAACAACGCGTTTTCGCACTGAGCTTCAGTGCCATAGTCCTTGAGAAGCTCAAACAGGCTGTAGCCTTTCTGGAATTGGACTTTGCTTTTGGCCATGATCTCGCTCCTCGATAACTGTGCATAAGATCAGTATAGTTCGGGGTGACTGCTAATCATGGGTAATCAGGAACTTTATTGTTACAAGATCGCCTTGTGTACAAACTTTATGAGCAATGTACAAACTTTATTGTCACTGCACACCATCAGCAGTACTGGCCAGCTACCCAACCGGAGGACCAGGCCCACTGGAAGTTGTAGCCACCGAGCCAGCCGGTCACGTCCACCACCTCGCCGATGAAGTAGAGGCCGGCCACCTTGCGCGCCTCCATGGTCTTGGAGGAGAGCTCGTTGGTATCCACCCCCCCCCAGGGTCACTTCGGCGGTGCGATAACCCTCGGTGCCGTTGGGCAGGATCTGCCAATCCCCCAGCAGGGTGGCTACCGCCTCCAGCTCCCGCTCGTTGTATTGGCGCATCGGCTTGCTGACCAGCTGACCCAGCTCCACCAGCTTGTCGACGAAGCGCTTGGGCAGCTCGCGCCCCAGCACGGTTTTCAGCTCCTGCGCCGGATGGGCCTGGGCCCACTCCCTGAGGGTGGCTGCGATGTCGAGCTCCGGCAGCAGGTTGATGTGGATCTTCTCCCCCGCCAACCAGAAGGAGGAGATCTGCAGGATGGCCGGGCCAGAGAGGCCACGATGGGTGAACAGCATGGCCTCCTTGAAACAGGTGCCATCCTCGGCGGTCACCGCCACCGGCAGGCTGACTCCGGCCAGATCGGCGAAGGCCTCTTTATCTGCCTGATGGAGGGTAAAGGGCACCAGCCCGGCACGGGTCGGCAGCACCTTGAGGCCGAACTGCTCCGCCAGCTTGAAGCCGTAGGGGGTGGCGCCGAGTTTCGGCATGGAGAGGCCGCCGGTGGCCACCACCAGCGAGTGGCAGCTGATCTCACCCTGACTGGTGGTCAGCACGAAACCCTCTGCGCCCTTGCTGACGGTGAGGATCTCGGTCTGGAACTGCAAGGCCACGCCGGCCCAGTCACACTCGGTCAACAGGATGTCGACGATCTCCTTGGCGCTCTCGTCACAGAACAACTGGCCCAGCGTCTTCTCGTGATAGTTCAGGCCGTGCCGGTCCACCAGATCGATGAAATCCTGCTGGGTGTAGCGCGCCAGCGCCGACTTGCAGAAGTGGGGGTTGGCCGAGAGGAAGGCGTGGGGACCGGCCTGATGGTTGGTGAAGTTGCAGCGGCCGCCGCCGCTGATGAGGATCTTGCGGCCCGGTTTCTTGGCGTTGTCGAGCACCAGCACGGAGCGGCCCCGATAACCGGCCTAGGCCGCACACATCAATCCGGCCGCCCCGGCGCCGATCACCACCACATCAAACTGCTTCATCATCACTCACTCATCCAAAGAAAAACGGCCCCTGTTCACACGAGAGACCGTCATTGTACCCGGCAGCAACCAGCCCAGTGGTTTCAGGGCATCTGCAACAGAAAACGGCCCCTGTTGAGAGGGGCCGTCATTGTACTGGCTGAACACTAAGTGTCCACGACTATCAGGCGTTGGTGCCGTCCATGATGCTGGCCGGGGCACCCTTGGCCAGCTCGGCCAGCTCCTTGTCGATGAAGTAGAGGCCCTTGCCGTCCTCGCCCACCAGGCTCAGACGATCGACGATGCTCTTGAACAGCTTCTCCTCTTCGTGCTGCTCGGCCACGTACCACTGCAGGAAGTTGAAGGTGGAGTAGTCCTGGGTGGTGAACGCCACGTGAGCCAGGCCGTTGATGCACTTGGTGATGTGGTATTCATGCTCGAGGGTGGTGCGGAAGATGTCGCCCAGCGACTTGAACTCGTGGGGAGGGGCATCGATGGCGCCCAGCAGCGGCATGGCACCGGTCTCGCTCACGTAGGTGAACAGACGCTCCATGTGCTGACGCTCCTCGACGGCGTGCTGGCGCAGGAAGGTGGCAGCCCCCTCGAAGCCCTTGTCCTCACACCAGGCGCTCATCTGCAGGTAGAGGTTGGAGGAATAGAATTCAAGATTAATCTGCTCGTTCAACTTCTCGATCATGGCTTTGGCCAACATGATGATTCTCCACTGTGATTTGGTCACGATTGTCGCCACAGTTGCAGCCCGACGCAACCAGATAGCGCAGCCTAAGATCCCGGTTGTGACAGCTTCTCGCCTCATCCTATCCCCCATACGGTTATAGAGAAGCAAAGAAACATGGTGTAAGTGGATTCAGCCATTATGATGGCGCCAGTGGTCGGGGAAAGGATTCAATGAGATTCATAATGGCACTGGCGCTGCTCTGGATGACCCAGCTGCAGGCCACTCCCTCCTTGCTGGAAGAGGCTGAACTGCAGGCGGCGCGCGATCCGGTCGGCTATCTGCAGCGCCTCGACGCCGAGCCGGCGCAAGAGATGGAATTGTTCTACGCCAGAGCCCTGGCCCAGGCCGCACTGGGGCGCTATCCGCAGGCCCTGCTCGACAACGCCCGGGCCCGCGGGCTGGCCAGCGCCCAGCAGGAGACCCTGCGCTTGCTCGACTTCCGCTTGCAGCAGATTGCCCTCACCCTGGATACCGAGGCGCCGGATCAGGCGCTCACCCTGCTGGAGCAACTCAGACCTACCATCGCCGGCCATCCGCAGCAGACCTCGGAGTGGCACGCCCTGAACGGGCTCGCCCTCTACCGCACCCAGCAACTGAGCCCGGCCATCGCCGAACTCAAGACCGCCTTTCGCCTCAAGCAATCGGAGCCGGACACCCCCATCGCCAGCCTGCAGTGTGCCCGCCTGCTGATGACCCTCGGCAACCTCTATGCCGACCTGAATCTGGCGCGGGAGGCCGAAAGCTATTACCTGGAGGCGCTGCAACGCATGGTGAAGCTGGACGAACCCAACAGCCAGATCATCATCCGCGCCAACATGGCGCGGCTCTACATAGACACGGATCGCCCCGCCCTGGCCAGGCGACTGCTGGAGAACCTGCTCAGCAACCCGGAGCTGGCGCCGGATTACCGCGCCATCATCCTCGGCTATCAAGCCATGGCGCTCAACGCCCAGCACGACTGGGCCGGCGCCCTGCGCACCCTGGACGAGGCCCAGGCTCTCTATCGGCAGCTGGGCTACCCGGAAGCCGGGGCTCGCCTGCTGGAGACCCGGGCCCGGGCGCTGCAGGGTAGCGGCGAGAAACAGCTGGCGCTGCAGGTGCTGACCAGCCAAGGGAGTGCGGGGGCCGCCAGCAAGGCGCTGCAAGCCAGCTTGCTGGCGGACCAGGGGCGCTACCCGGAGGCCTACCAGGCGCTCAGCGAATACGTAAGCGACTACAAGCAGCACTTCAACCAGACCCTGAGCCAGCATGCCGCCGCCTTCCAGGCCGAGATGGATCTGGCACGCAGCGAGGCCAGCAATCGGGTGCTGCAACAGGAAAACGAAAACAAGCGCCAGCAACTGCTGCACCAGCAGAGTGCCCGCCACTACCAGCTGATGCTGGTCGGTCTGCTGGCCGGAGCCCTGCTGCTGCTCGGGTTCACCACCCATCGGCTGCATCGCAGCTCACGTCACCTCTACAAGCTGGCCACCTTCGATCAGCTGACCGAGCTGCCCAATCGCCGTGCCCTGCTGGAGCGGCTGGCAAGCCGCTGGCAGCAGGAGGGGCCGCTTACCCTGCTCATCATCGACATCGATCACTTCAAGCAGATCAATGACAGGCATGGCCATCAGGCGGGAGACAGGGCTATTCAGCGGCTGGCGCGGGAGCTGAGATCCTGGGCGCCCGACCTGCAGCTGGTCGGGCGCTGGGGTGGCGAGGAGTTTCTGGTAGCGGTGCCGCTGCCGGCGGCGGATTGCTGGTCTCTGGCGGAACAGCTGCGCCAGCGCATCGGCCAGATCGAACAGCCGCGCATGACCATCAGCATCGGGGTGGCCGGCCGCTCGGCCGCCGATGACGGGCTGGGCCAGCTCATCCACCGGGCCGACATGGCCATGTATCAGGCCAAGCGCCAGGGCCGCAACCAGACCATACTGGCCGCGGAGCCCGGCAGCCAGGAAGAGCGGGAGGAGCCGGTCAGCAGCGTGGCCTGAGCCGCAACCTCCCCTGGTTCAGGGCTGCAGTTCGGTGAGGGAGGCGACATCCACCGGCTCGCCATAGTCCACCCCCGCCAGCTCGAAGCCGTTGAGCTGCATGAAGTCCTGCCGCAAGCCGGCAAAATCCCCCAGCGCGTGGAAGTTGTCCGGCGTCACCTTGGACCAGAGCGCCGAGACGGCAGCCTGCACCGCCGGGTCGAGCTCGTGGTCATCCATCCGGATCAGCCGGTTGCCGTCGGCCACCACCCCTTGCGGGCCGTACATCTTGCTGGCGAACAGCCGCTGCATCTGCTCGATGCAGCCCTCGTGCACCCCGCGCTCCTTCATCACCCCCATCAACAAGCCAAGATAGACAGGCAACACCGGAATATAGGCACTCGCCTTGGTCACCAGCGCCTTGCAGACCGACACCCAGGCGTGGCCACCGATCTCCGCCAGCTGCAGGTTGATGGTCTCGGCGGTGGCGTGCAGGTGCTCCTTGGCGTAACCGATGGTGCCATCCCGATAGAGGGGGTAGGTCGATTCGGGGCCAATGTAGGAGTAGGCCACGGTCTGGGCGCCGGGCGCCAGACAATCTGCCTGCTGCAGTGCCTGCAGCCAGAGCTGCCAATCCTCGCCCCCCATCACGCTGACGGTGTCGCGGATCTCCTCCGGTGTAGCCGGATCCAGTGACTGCTGCACCAGGGCATCGCGCTCCAGATCCAGCCCCCAGCCACGAAAGGGCTGGCCGGTGGTCTTGAGCACGGAGCGCACCTGGGTGCCGTCCGGCAGTACCCGGATGCCGCTCGCCAGCGAGTAGATCACCAGATCCACCTGCCCGAGCTGCTGGCGGATGACGTCGATGGCCTGCTGACGCATCTGGTCCGAGAAAGCGTCGCCGATCAGGTTGATGGCCACGCGGCCAGCCTGTTCCGCCTCCGTGCGAAACCAGATGTTGTTGTACCAGCCGGCGCTGCCCAGCCCCTTGTCGGAGGGGCCGCGTTCGAACGACACGCCAATGGTGTCGGCGCCGGCCCCGAAGGCCAGGGCGATGCGCGACGCCAGCCCGAAGCCGGACGAAGCGCCCAGCACCAGCACCCGTTTCGGCCCGTTGAACGGGCCCGCAGCCCGGACCCGCGCGATCTGCTGCAGCACGGCGGCGCGGCAGCCGATGGGGTGACAGTTGCGGGCGACGCAGCCCTGGATTTGCGGATGAATGATCATCAAGGAGTCTCCGGGAAAAGAATACGACAGCAGGAACGGCCGTGGGACGCAGCGGCGCGCCACGGTTTGCCAAGGGAACTGGCTACAGCATAACCAAGCGGGGCGGGATTACCTTGATGTCGGGCGGAATATCGGCGGGCAGAGGGCAGAAAAACAAAAGGGAGCGCGAGGCTCCCCAAAGCGGTATTCAGATGCTTTTTGTTGTTTTGTGTTCATTGCGAAACACGGGCACATCCTATGCCTGTCACCGGCTGCGGGCAAGCCGGCGGGTGTGACCGGCTTCAAACTCCTGTTCGATTTATCGCCAGTTTATTGCCCACCACAGGCCGCAAGCTCCATAAGAAACTCGTTTAAATCCCAAAACTGTGCCGGGGACACCATTTTAGTTTCAGCAGACATTGGTATAGTGGACTCAGGATCAGTGAGGAGAACTCCCATGAATGGAACCTATTACAAACACATACTGGCCGCGATCGACCTGTCGGAAGACAACCGCAAGGTGATCGAGAAGGCGGTCGACCGGGCCCGCTCCAACGGCGCCAAGCTGTCGGTGATCCATGTCGATGTGGACCTCAAGGATCTCTACACCGAGATGATCGATATCGACATCGACAACGTGCAGGACCAGGTGATCGCCGAGGCGAAAGAGAAGCTGGAAGCCTTCCTGGCGTCGGTGGACTACCCCATCGAGAAGAAGCTGGTGATCTGCGGCGATTTGAGCGAGCGGGTCAACCAGGCGGTCAGGGATTATCAGATCGATCTGCTGGTGTGCGGCCACCGCCAGAGCTTCTGGAGCCTGCTCACCTCGAGCGCGCGCCAGCTGATGAATACCGTGCCCTGCGATCTGCTGGTCGTCCCCTTGCAGAAGTAACTGAACAGGCGTAGTTTGATTTGCCATGAATATGACCTCGTTCAATCACAACTACTGGTGGTGCTGCTCTTAAACAGGCGGCACTGCTTTTCTATGTAAAATTCCCCAAAGAAAACACCGTGACCGCCGAGAGGCGGTCATTGTTTTCATCCCTTTGTCGCCTCCCGGCTCACCCAACTGGAGAGAGTGACATGCACAACCCCGTTATCCTGACCGGCGACCGGCCCACCGGCAAACTGCACATCGGCCACTATGTCGGCTCGCTGCGCCAGCGCGTGGCCGCCCAGCACCATTATCGCCAGTTCGTGATGATCGCCGATCTGCAGGCGCTGACCGACAACGGCCACAACCCGGCCAAGGTGACCGATCACGTGCTGGAAGTGATGGCCGACTACCTGGCCGCCGGCCTCGACCCGGCCAAGACCACCTTCTGCCTGCAGAGCGCCCTGCCCGCCCTCGCCGAGCTCACGACCTATTACCTCAACCTGGTCAGCGTCGCCCGGCTGGAGCGCAACCCCACCGTCAAGGCGGAGATCCAGCAGAAAGGGTTCGAGCGCAGCCTGCCGGCCGGCTTCCTGATCTATCCGGTCAGCCAGGCCGCCGACATCACCGCCTTTCGCGCCACCCATGTGCCAGTGGGCGAGGATCAACTGCCGATGCTGGAGCAGACCAACGAGATAGTACGCCGCTTCAACTCTCTGGTTGGCAAGGAGGTGCTGACCGAGTGTCAGCCCATTCTGAGCGACACCGGCCGCCTGCCCGGCATCGACGGCAAGGCCAAGATGTCCAAGTCCCTCGGCAACACCATAGAGCTCGGCATGTCGAGCGACGAGATCAAGCAGGCGGTGTTCGCCATGTACACCGACCCCAATCACCTCAAGGTGAGCGATCCGGGTCAGGTGGAGGGCAATACGGTGTTTGCCTATCTCGATGCCTTCCATCCCGACAAGGCACTGGTGGCCGAGATGAAGGCCCACTACCAGCGCGGCGGGCTGGGGGACATGCGCTGCAAGCAGGTGCTCAATGACTGCCTGCAGACCCTGCTCGCCCCGATGCGGGAACGGCGCGAGGCGGCCATCGCCGACAAGCGCCAGCTGCTGCGCCTGTTGCAGCAGGGTACCGAGCAGGCGCGCGCCCTGACCGACGAGGTGCTGGCCGAGGTGAAGGGGGCAATGGGGCTCGACTACTTCGCCGGACTGAACTGATCCGCCCCGCGCTGCGCCGGGCTGCCGAGCGCATCCGCGCCGTAGCGCTCGAACGCCAGCCGGTGCAACAGCCCCTTGAACCAGCCGATCGCCTCGTCATGGGCGGTGAGCGGGTGGCCCGCCATCAGGTAGACGATGGGGATGTCGGGGTCCAGCTGGTGCAGGCGCAGCGGGTAGTAGCGGCAGAAGTGGCGCCCGATCATCTCGGGCACCACCACCAGATAGCGGCCGGTGGCCATCAGCGGCGGCACCGCCATAAAGCTCGGTAGCCGGACACCCAATTCACGCTCCACCCCGAAACGGGCCAGCCAGAGATCCACCATGGCCTGGCTGTGACCCCAGCTAGAGGTGTGGATATGGGGCCGGCTGACCAGATCGTCCGGCCCCAGCACGTCCGGCAGTTCGCTGCCAAGGGGCGACAGACAGACCAGCGGGTTATTGAACCAGGCCTCGCGCCACAGCCGGGGCGAGAGGTGGTTGGCATCGGCGAAACCGATCACCAGATCCAGCTCCCCCTTCTCCAGCTCCCGCTCGTAGTCGCTGTCCGCCAGCTCGCACACCTCCAGCCGGCAGTGCGGGGCATGCCGGTGCAGCCGCTCCACCAGCACCGGCAACAGACCGTGTTCCACCGAACCCGGGGTGGCGATGCGAAAGATCCGCCGCGCACTGGCGGGGTCGAACCCCTTCGCCTGTCGCAACCCCTGCTCCAGCATGGCCAGCGCCTGGCGCACCGGGCCGGCCAGTGCCTTGGCGCGCTCGGTCGGCATCATCTCGCGCCGACTCATCACGAACAGGGGGTCGTCCAGCGCCGTTCGCAGCCGCCCCAACGCATGACTGACGGTGGACTGGGAGAGGTGCAGCCGCTCGGCGGCACGGGTGACGTTGCGCTCCTGCATCAGCATGTCGAACACGGTGAGCAGGTTGAGGTCGAGGCGGGAAAGGGGCAATTCCATCGATATTGGCCATGGTTGGATGACGACAATTCATTTTTGGCATAGTAGCAGATTGCATAGAATGCGCAGGCGAATTACATCGGAGATTAAAATGCGTAGCTATCTGTTGTTGCTGGCGATTGGCCTGTTGTGGGGCTCCCAGTTCATTTTCATGCATCAGGCCGTGACCGAATTGCCCCCCATCATGGTGGCAGCGGGTCGCGCCTTGTGTGGCAGCCTGACCCTGGGTCTGCTCTGCCTGTTCATGCGTCTCAAGAGCGAGCACACCCCGTGGCGTACCTATATGTTGATCGCCCTGCTGGATGCCACCCTGCCCTTCATCATGGTGGCCTGGGGTCAACAGTATGTGGATAGCGCCATCGCCGCCGTAGTAATGGGTTGTATCCCGTTTGTCACCATCCTGATGGCACCCTTGTTGGTTTCCGGTGAAAAAATCACCAAGGGCGGTCTCGTCTCCGTGGTCATCGGCTTCGTCGGCGTACTGGTGCTGTTCTGGCCGAAACTGGCCAGCGGCATGAATGCCGGCCTGCTCGGCGCCATGGCCATCCTGTTCGGTGCCAGCTGCTTCGCCATCGGCCTGCTGATGATCAAGCGCTTCGCCAAGGACCACCCGGTGGTCGTGGCACGCAACATCCTGATCTCTTCGGCCATCCAGCTGCTACTGGCCGCACCGTTCGTCACCGATCTGAGCGCGCTCACCCTGCCGAGCCAGCAGGCCATCGGCGCCGTCGCGGTGCTCGGGGTGTTCTGTACCGGTCTGGTCTACTTCCTCTACATGGCGCTGATCCAGAAGGCGGGCCCGACCTTCGCCTCCTTCAGCAACTACCTGGTGCCGCTGTTCGGCGTCATGCTGGGTGCCCTGTTCCTCGGCGAGCAGATCCAGTCCACCACCGGCGTGGCACTGGCCCTGATCCTGGGCTCGGTCGCCCTCAACCAATGGGCCCAGCAGCGCCGCGTCCAGCGGGAGGCTGCCCTATGTCAGGCATCCTGACCACGCTCTGCGGCGGCCTGGTGGTGATCGCCGGCTGGCAGTATCGCCAGCGGCTGGTGGGTCTGCTCGGGCTGTTGATGGTGCTGCTGCCCTGGTTCTTCGACAGCAAGCTGCAAGCCATGCTGAACTATGCGTTGAGCGCCTGACGTCTGTTTCTGAATGTGTGACGAGAGTGTATCTCTCCTGTTTTTGGGACCGTTTTAAAAAAACCTCCGATTTGTCCCCTCTACCGGCGCTCTGCGCCGGTTTTTTTATACCTGCCGCCCGTCACACCCGATAGCGATAACTGAGTCGCTCGTTCTTGCGCGGGCCGGTGATCTGCCAGCCGATCAGAAAGCCGTCCCCGGTCGGCGTCAGCTCGGCGCTGTAGTGATCCTGGCCACACAGATGGGGTTCGGCGGTGAGCCAGCGACCATCGGCCTGGGGCAGCAGCTCGAACAGCACCACCGGCTGTTCATAGCGCAGATGGGAGAGCCGGAGCCCCTGCTCGCCACGTTGCCACCAGAAGCGATTGTGCATGGTCAGCACCCGGCCATGGGGCGTGGTATAACGACCCGTCTCGACAAACAACCAGCCCCCCTGATGATCGGTCACCACCACCTCCCCCTCGCCGCTGCCACACCAGTCGGTGGCGGAGCCTGTCCCGTTGCTCGCGCTAAAGGCAAATGCTCCGATCTGTGGCAACTGGCGCCATAAACGCTGGATCACAGCTTCCTTCTCGGCCATCATAGCCCCCTTCAAAATTGACAACTGACGACAAATCAACCACATGAACTACTTGATAGGGGTTACCCTGCTCTGGTCATTCTCCTTCAGCCTGATCGGGGTCTATCTCGCCGGCCAGGTTGATGCCTACTTTTCGGTGCTGACCCGCATCGTGCTCGCCAGCCTGGTGTTCCTGCCCTTCCTGCGCCGCCGCTGGCTGCGGCCCGACCTGGTGGCCAGGCTGATGGCCCTAGGCGCCACCCAGCTCGGCATCATGTATCTGTTCTATTACCACTCTTTCCTGCTGCTGACGGTGCCGGAAGTACTGGTGTTCACCATCTTCACCCCCATCTACGTCACCCTGATCCACGATCTGCTGGAGCGGCGCTTCAAGCCGGTCTATCTGTGGGGTGCGCTGCTGGCGGTGCTGGGGGCGGCCGTCATCCGCTTCGACGGGCTGACCGAAAGCTACGTGCTGGGCTTCCTGGTGGTACAGGGTGCCAACGTCTGCTTCGCCCTGGGTCAGGTGGGCTACAAGGTACTGCTAGCACGGGAGGAACAGCAACCGCCGCAACTGGCGGTGTTCGGCTGCTTCTATCTGGGCGCCCTGGCCGTGGCCCTGCCCGCCTGGTGGTGGCTGGGTACGCCGCAATACCCCACCAGCGCCCTGCAGTGGGGCATTCTGTTGTGGCTGGGGATAGGTGCCTCGGGCCTTGGTTACTTCCTGTGGAACAAGGGGGCGACCCGGGTCAGCAGCGGGGTACTGGCGATCATGAACAATGCCCTGATCCCGGCAGGTCTGCTGGTCAATCTGCTGCTGTGGGGCAAGGATACCGACCTGCTCAGGCTCACCTTGGGCGGCCTGCTGATGCTGGCCTCCCTCTGGGTGTGCCAGCGTCATGGGGTAAGTGAGCGCTGACTAAAAATCAGCCAACGACTGTGTTGTGCTCCCGCCTAGCCTGACCGTGGCAAATGGCCAGCCGGGCCAGCAGATGATCGATCTGCTCGCCGGCCTGGCTTTGTACCAGCCCGATGCTGACGGTCACCGGCCGTTGCGGCAGCAGGCTGGCATCGGCGATCTCCATCCGCAGCCGCTCGGCAATCTCGAGGCCGCTCAGCCGGTCGGTCTGGGATAGCATCAGAATGAAGCCGTCTTCGTCCCAGCGGGCGAAGGGGTCTTCCCGCCGCAGCTCGTGGCGAACGATGCGGGCCAGCTTAGCCAGCATGGCGTCGCAGGCTGCCTCGCCAAACAGCTGCTGGATCTTGGCTCTGTGGTCGACGCTGAATTGCAGCAGGCTGAAACTGCCGCTGGCGCAAGCCAGCTGCTCATCGAGCAGCTGTTCGAAGTGGCTGCGACTCTCCAACCCGGTGAGGGGATCGGTACCGTGCCGCTCCTCCACTTGCACCGTCTGCGGTTCGAGCAGACGCACCACCCCCAGCACCTGGCCGTGGACATCGCGCCTGGCCCGCTCTTCCAGTCGGACATAGTGGCCGTCGTGATGCAGGATGCGGTATTCGAGCCGGATCTGGGCCACCCGCCCGCTCTGGCAGGCCAGCTGCGCCTCCTGCAGGTTTCCCACATCGTCGGGGTGCACCCGCTCCAGCCAGCCGAGATCGTCCAGACCGGCTTCGTTCAATCCCAGCAGCAGCAGACAGGAGAGATCCCGCTGCACGCCCTGCTGCGGACTCCAGCTCCAGAGCCCTGCTTCCAGCAAGGCGATGGCATCCGCCATCAGCGCCAGATCAAACCGGGTAATTGCCTCCCTGAGGGGAGCCTTGAGCATGTCCATCGAGCGCCTCGACACCGAATCTGAAGACCTTCTCAATAAGTAACATTGGCTCTCACGCCGAGCAACAGGGTCAGCTCGCTTTTCCTTGATAGCCGTTCATCAGGGCCTGCCAGTTCTCCGGCACGAAGTGAAAACTGGTATGCAGCTGGGACTCCTTGTTGAAGGAGCGCAGCAAGCGTTCCAGGTTGGCCTGCTGCCAGTTGCCGGGCGAGCGGATGGCCCCCTTGTCGAAGTCAATCACCCACACCTTGCCCTCCTTGTCGAGCAACAGGTTGTGGCTGTTGAGATCGGCGTGATAGACCCCAGCGTCGTGCAACCGGCGCACCGTCTGGCCCACCTTGTGCCACACCTCGCCGGCGATCGGCCCCTGCTTGAGCAGGGCAACCAGATCCTTGGCGCCGCGAATGCGCTCGATCAGGATGTCGGCCCGGTAGAAGGGGCCCTGTTTGGCCATGCGGGCGGCAAACGGGCGCGGCACCGGCAACCCCTGAGCGCTCAACTTGGCCAGCAGGCTGTATTCGGCCATGGCCCGGCTCGACTCCACCCCTTCGAACCAGAAGCGATCCCGCACCACCTTGCCCACCATGCCGCCGCGATAGTAGTGACGCAGCACCAGGTGGCGCGACTCGTCCTTCACGAACCAGGTCACGCCACGGCCGATGGAGGTACCCACCACCTGCCGGTTGTTCTGCCACCAGGCCGGATCAAACAGCTCGGGAGAAGGGTCGCGAAACGCCCCTTCGGCATACCAGCAGATCTGGTTGTGTTCGGTCTGAATTTGCATCTTGGTCATTCCGGTCGGTCATCGCTACGGGTCGGCGCTCAGGGCCAGGGCAACAGGGGCCCGGTGGGGCCGGCTGCCAGTCGTGCGCAATTTTACAATCCACAGGGGAGTTTGCATAATGCCATCCATCCATTTTGCCATCGTTGCGCCACATCATGCCGCTGTTCCAAACGCCGCCCTCCTCCATCTGCATCCTGCGGCTCTCCGCCATCGGGGATTGCTGCCACGCGCTGGCGCTGGTGCGCGTCATCCAGCGGGCCTGGCCCCAGACCCACATCACCTGGATCACCGGCAAGATTGAGGCGACCCTGTTTGCCGACCTGCCCGGGGTCGAGGTCATCCCCTTCGACAAGAGCAAGGGCTGGCGCGGCTACCGCGATCTCTGGCAGGCCCTCAAGGGGCGCAGGTTCGATGCCCTGCTCCACCTGCAGGCGGCCATGCGGGCCAGCATCGCCACCCTCGGCATCCGGGCCAAGGTCAAACTCGGCTTCGACCGGGAACGGGCCAGCGACGGCCAATGGCTGTTCACCAACCATCGTGTGCCCTCACCCGCCTCACCTCACGTGCTGGACGGCTTTCTCGCCTTCGCCAAAGAGCTCGGCATCCAGGATCTGACCCCGGACTGGCAACTGCCCATCAGCGCCGAGCACCAGGCCTGGGCGAAGGAGCAGATTGGCGGCAAGCCGACCCTGCTCATCTGCGCCGCCGCCAGCAAGGCCTTCAAGAACTGGACGGCGGCCGGCTATGCCGCGCTGGCGGATCACGCCGCCAGCAAGGGGTTTCAGGTCTATCTGTGCGGCGGGCCAGCCAAGCTGGAACGGGATCTGGCTGCCGACATTCAGCAGCTGAGCCAGAGCAAGCCGGTGGATCTGGTGGGGCAGACCAGCCTCAAGCAGCTGCTGGCGCTGATCAAGGAGGCCAACCTGGTGCTGGCCCCCGATACCGGCCCGGCTCACATGGCCACCCTGGTGGGTACACCAGTGCTCGGCCTCTATGCCCATCACAACCCGGATCGGACCGGCCCCTATCTGTGCCGCGACTACGCGGTCAGCGTCTATCAAACGCTTATCGAGCAGGAGACCGGCAAGCCGCTGGCCGAGCTCGGCTGGCGCACCCGCCTCAAGGATGCGGACGCCATGGGAAAAATCACCAACGAACGGGTCATCGCCGCCTTCGACCGGCTCTGCGCCGAGCGCCAACTGCCGCACGGATAATGAGCGCAACTCGGAAATCCCGAAGCCAGCGGCAGGGATAATCTGCTGGCCCGACCCCGCAACGGCAGGCAGAATGAGGGCCAATGTGGGTTACGCTCCCGCAGCAAGCTACGAATACTTTGATCGGCTGGAATATGATTCCGGCCGTTTTTTTATCCGCTGCCTTCTGTTAAAATTCGCCGCCTTTACATCCCTCTTCTTTCAAGAATTTTCCGCGTTTCGGATTTGGCTGTCTCCCTTTCGGGCACAAGACGGCGGCCTCTGCTACAACCAAAACACGGGTTTAGATTAAAGGTACAGACATGGCGCAACAAGGCACTCTCTATATCATCTCCTCCCCGAGCGGAGCGGGTAAATCCAGCCTGCTCAATGCCTTGCTGACCCAGCACAACAGCGCAGGCAAGATGCAGCTGTCGGTCTCCCACACCACCCGCGCCACCCGTCCCGGTGAAGAGCACGGGGTGCACTACCATTTCGTCAAGGTGGAAGAGTTCAAGGCGCTGATCGAGCGCGGCGACTTTCTGGAGTGGGCCGAGGTGTTTGGCAACTACTACGGCACCTCCCGCGCCGCCATCGAAGCCTGCCTGGCGCAGGGCATCGACGTCTTCCTCGACATCGACTGGCAGGGTGCCCGCCAGATCCGCGAACAGATGCCGACCAAGTCCATCTTCATCCTGCCCCCCAGCCGCGAAGAGCTCGAACGTCGCCTGATCGGCCGCGGCCAGGACAGTGCCGAGGTGATCAAGGGTCGGATGGAGAAAGCCATTGCCGAAATGGTGCACTACGACGAGTATGACTATGTCATCATCAACGAAGACTTTGAGCAGGCGCTGTTCCAGCTCAGGGCCATCATCGAGTGCCAACGGCTGGAATTGCGCCAGCAGCAGCAGGCCCAACAAAACTTGCTGCAACAGCTACTGGCAGAATAGGCCAAAAACAAGTAAACTTTTGCGTCATTTTTAAACACCGCTTTTTTAAACCGAGAAAGCCCAAACACTGGAGTCCTGCATGGCACGCGTTACTGTAGAAGATGCTGTAAAACAGGTAGGTAACCGTTTTGACCTGGTGCTGGTCGCCGCACGCCGCGCCCGCCAAATCGCGGTTCAAGGCAAAGATCCCCTGGTTGACGAAGAGAACGACAAGCCGACCGTGATCGCCCTGCGCGAGATCGAACTGGGTCTGGTGAACAACCAGGTGATGGACACCCAGGACCGTTACGAGCAGCAAGAGCAGGAAGCCGCCGAGCTGGCTGCCGTTGCTGCCATCGCCGAAGGCCGCGGTTAAGTCAGCTGTTTCCCATAGTCGGCGCCCGCCCGGGTGCCGACTGTTCTCCCCCATTTACAACCGCTCGAAAACCTCGCAAACTCAGGACTATACCCTCTATATCCACGGATTGCCGTTTCACCGCTGCGGGGACTGTCTTGTATTTATTTGAAAATCTTAAAGAAATAGCCAGTTCCTACCTGCCACCCGAGCAGGTGGAGAAGCTCAGGCAAGCCTATGTGGTGGCCCGTGATGCTCACCAGGGACAGATGCGTTCCAGCGGCGAGCCCTATATCACCCACCCGGTTGCCGTTGCCCGCATTCTTGGCGACATGCGCCTCGATCATGAAACCCTGATGGCCGCCGTGCTGCACGACGTCATCGAAGATACCCCTGTCACCAAGGCCGACCTGGCCGAACTGTTTGGCGATGCCGTTGCCGAGCTGGTGGCCGGCGTCTCCAAGCTCGACAAGCTGAAGTTTCGCGATCGCAAGGAGGCCCAGGCCGAGAACTTCCGCAAGATGGTGATGGCCATGACCCAGGATATCCGGGTCATCCTGATCAAGCTGGCCGACCGCACCCACAACATGCGCACCCTCGGCTCCTTGCGACCGGACAAGCGCCGCCGCATCGCCCGCGAGACCCTCGAAATCTTCGCCCCCATCGCCAACCGCCTCGGTATTCACACCATGAAGAACGAGCTGGAAGAGCTGGGCTTCGAGGCGCTCTACCCCATGCGCTCGCGGGTGTTGCGTGAATCGGTGCGCCGCGCCCGCGGCAATCGCCGTGAAATCATCGACTCCATCCAGAGCGAGATTGAAGGCCGGCTGCGCGAAGCAGGCATCGAATCCCAGGTCAGCGGCCGCGAGAAGAACCTGTTCTCCATCTACAACAAGATGGAGAAAAAAGAGCTGCAATTTCATGAGGTAATGGATATCTACGCCTTTCGCGTGAGGGTGAAGGACATAGATACCTGTTATCGGGTGCTGGGCCAGATGCACAGCCTCTACAAGCCCCGCCCCGGCCGCTTCAAGGATTACATCGCCATCCCCAAGACCAACGGCTACCAGTCGCTGCACACCTCGCTGGTGGGGCCGCACGGGGTGCCGGTGGAGGTGCAGATCCGCACCGAATTCATGGATCAGATGGCCGACAAGGGCGTTGCCGCCCACTGGGCCTACAAGCAGGATGGCGACAGCTCGGGCACCACGGCCCAGATCCGCGCCCAGCGCTGGATGCAGAGCCTGCTCGAGCTGCAGCAGAGCGCCGGCAGCTCCTTTGAATTCATCGAGGGGGTCAAGACCGACCTCTTCCCCGACGAGATCTACGTGTTCACGCCGGAAGGGCGCATCATGGAGCTGCCCGCCGGGGCTACCCCGGTGGACTTCGCCTACACGGTACACACCGACATCGGCCACGCCTGCGTCGGCTCGCGGGTCGACCGCCACCCCTATCCGCTGAGCAGCCCGCTGCACTCCGGCCAGACGGTGGAGATCATCACGGCGCCGGGGGCCCGCCCCAACGCGGCCTGGCTCAACTTCGTGGTGACCACCAAGGCCCGCTCCAAGATCCGCCAGTTCCTCAAGAACCTGCGCACCGAAGAGTCGGTGGTGCTGGGTCGCCGCCTGCTCAACCATGCGCTAGGCGCCAAGAACATTGAAGACATCCCGGAGCCGCGCATCAAGCAGGTACTGGCCGACACCAAGCACGAGAACCTGCAGGGCCTGTTGGCCGACGTAGGCCTTGGCAACGCCATGAGCGTGATGGTGGCGCGCCGCATGCTGGGAGATGAACTGCCGCCGGAAGAGCAGCCCAAGTCCAGCAGCAAGAAGATGCCGATCAAGGGTGCCGACGGCATGCTGGTCACCTTCGCCAACTGCTGCCGCCCGATCCCGGGGGACGCCATCATTGCCCACATCAGCCCGGGCAAGGGCCTGGTTATCCACCAGGAAGCCTGCCGCAACATCAAGGGTTATAGCAAGGAACCGGACAAGTACCTGCCGGTGCAGTGGGAAGTGGACAAGGAGCAGGAACAGGAGTTCCGTACCGGCATCAGCATCGAGATCGTCAACCACCAGGGCGCCCTGGCGGAGCTGGCCAACGTGATTGCCGCCACCGGCGCCAACATTCACGCCATCAGCACCGAGGAGAAGGATGGCCGGGTCTATCTGGTCACCCTGCTCATCACCACCAAGAGCCGGATCCACCTTGCCAACATCATGCGCAAGATCCGGGTGATGCCGAACGTGCTCAAGGTGAGCCGACAGAAAAACTGACCACAGGCGGCGCAAGCCGCCTGCTGCTTTTCAAGAGACATGCATGCTGGCCAGGCGCCAGCGCGAGTTGACCCTGTGCATGCAAGCGATGCACGTCCCAGCCTCATCCGATAGAAACTGACATGACACCTGAACGCTTCAAACGAATTTCCGACATGCTGGCCCAGCGCCAGCTCGATCTGACCGTCTGCATGGAAGAGGTCCACAAGCCGCACAACCTGGCCGCCATCGTGCGCACCGCCGATGCCATCGGCATCCATCGGGTACACGCGGTCTGGCCCAAAACCTGGATCCACAAGCGCAAGGGCACCGCTCGCGGCAGCCAGAACTGGGTGGACGTGAAGTTGCACCCGGACATCGGCAGTGCAGTGGCCGAGCTCAAGGCCTCCGGCATGCAGATCCTGGCGACCCACCTCTCCGACAGCTCGGTGGATTTTCGCGCCATCGACTACACCAAACCCACCGCCATCCTGGTGGGCCAGGAGAAGCACGGTATCGGCGAAGAGGCGCTGGCCCTGGCCGATCACCATATCGTCATCCCCATGGTGGGCATGGTGCAGTCCCTCAACGTCTCGGTGGCCGCCGCCGCCATCCTCTATGAGGCCCAACGCCAGCGCGAACTGGCCGGCTGCTACCAGCGCGGCTGCCCGCTCGACCTGGAGGAGCAGAACAGCATACTGTTCGAGGGGGGCTACCCCATCTATGCCCAGCTCTGCAAGGAGAAAGAGATGCCCTATCCCCAGCTCGGTCCAGCCGGCGAAATCCTGGCGGACGAGCAGTGGTGGCAGCAGATGCAGCTGACGCGCAAGGGCTGGGCAGCCCAGCAATCGGATGATCCCTCGGAAGAGTACGCTGATGAAGCTTAACCACCTGCCCCTGCTGGCCCTGACCCTGTTTTCTGCCGGAGCCCTCGCCGTGAACAATCCCTATCAGCTGACGCCGGAAGCCGATGTCGCCACCCTTCATCAGCAGACGCTGCCCGACTTCTGGCGCCAGCACGCCGTCGAGAGCGCCTTCAAGGGCAAGGATGGCGTCACCATCCGCTATGCCGCCCTGCGCCAGGCCAAGGTCGATCGCGCCATCCTCATCGTCAACGGCCGGGTCGAAAGCTACCTCAAGTATCAGGAGCTAGCCTGGGATCTGTGGCGTCAGGGCTACAGCCTCTACCTCATCGACCACCGCGGGCAGGGTTTGTCCGATCGGCTGCTGGCCGACCAGGAGAAGGGCTATGTCGACCAGTTCGACGATTATGTGCTCGATCTCAAGCAGTTTCATGACGAGGTGATCGCCCAGGACCAGCCCGCCAAGCTGTTCCTGCTGGCCCACTCCATGGGCGGCGCCATCTCGGCCCGCTATCTGGAGCGCTGGCCCGATGATATCGAGGCAGCCGTGCTCTCCTCCCCCATGATGGGCATCAATCTCGGCGGCCTGCCCAAGTGGCTGGCCAAGGGGCTGGCGGCCACCATCGGCACGGTCGGCGGCTGGCTGGGCGAGCCTCCCTATGGCCCGGGCCAGGGCCCGTACGAGAGCCACGACTTTGCCGACAACGGTCTGAGCCACAGCGAAGCCCGCTATCAGGCCTTCCGCGACCTCTATGAGCAGCGCCCGCAGATCAAGCTGGGGGGCGCCACTGCCCACTGGATCTATCAGGGGCTGACGGGGGCGGACGCCGCCGTGGCCGAGGCCGGCGCCATCAAGACGCCACTGCTGCTGCTGCAGGCCGGTGACGACGACGTGGTGGACAACACGGCGCAGGATGCCTTCTGTGCGCTCGCCCGCTGCGAGGGGGGCAAGCCGCTGCGCATCGAAGGGGCTTGGCACGAGCTGTTCATGGAAGCTGACCCACAGCGCCAGGCCGCACTCAACGCCACCCTAGCCTTCTTCGCACGCTACTAGCGGCTGGTTATTTTTTGTATCCCTAAATAAATGGGGTCGCGGGAGCGGTTGCTGTACACTGCTCCCGCTTTCATTCGTAACCCCGAGGTGATGATGTATAAGGTCGTTGTATCTGATCTCGATGGCACCCTGCTCAACGGGCAGCACCAGATCTCCCCCCGCACCCGCGATACCCTGCACCGCCTGGTGGATCAGGGAGTCAAGTTCGTGGTGGCCACCGGCCGCCACCATGTGGATGTGCGCAGCATCCGCGACACGCTCGGGCTCGACATCTACCTCATCACCTCCAATGGCGCCGTGGTGCACGACAAGCAGGATCAGCTGATCTTCAACCAGGCTCTGCCGGACAGCGTGGCGGCCGAGCTGATCGCGCTGGAGCGCGATCCCTCCATCCACATCAACCTCTACTACGGTGACGAGTGGCTGGTGGAAGAGGAGCAACCCTGGCTGCTGCAGTTCCATCATGAATCCGGCTTCAGCTACCGCCTGACCGATCTCGCCAGCCATCCGCTGGACAAGGTCAACAAGGTGTTTTACATCGGCGAGCACGAGAAGCTGCTGCAGATCGAGGCTGAGCTGAACCAGCGTTATGGTGATCGGCTCAACGTCACCTTCTCCCTGCCGGACTGTCTCGAGGTGATGCACGCCGGAGTGCACAAGGGCAATGCGGTGCGCGCCGTGCTGGAGCTGCACGGGCTGGAGATGTCCCAGGCGGTGGCCTTCGGGGACGGCATGAACGACTTCGAGATGCTGAGCATGGTCGGCTGCGGCGTGGTGATGGGCAATGCCCACGACCGGCTCAAGCTGGCGCTGGCCAACCACGAGCAGACCCTGAGCTCCGACGAGGACGGCGTCGCCGTCTATCTGGAGCAGCTGTTCGCCCTGCAGGGCGTTGACGTCGCCTGATCACGGCAGCCATGGATACCAATCCAAGGGTGTCCATGGCCTGCAAAACTCCCCTCTGATGCCCTACCAGATGAGGCTTTTCAGGTGCAACTTGTCGAGCATGCTGCCCTTGTTCTGCCACTCAAAGCTCTGGTTTGCCCCGCCGAAGCAGTCGGCCAGCCGCAGCGGAGTGCCCGGCTTGTGGCGCCGGCCGGCCACGTCCAGGCAGCGGTCCGCCTTGCTGTTGAACAGCCGATCTTCCTGCCACTGCCATTGCCGGCTCTCATCCTGGCACTCGGCCATGGCCAGTTCGCTCACCCCCTTGGCCACCAGACAGCGCTGAGCCAATTGCAGGGCACCAGCATCCCAGATGAATTGCTGGTGGGCCCCCTGATCACAGGGCTGAGTGATCAGCAGCCCCTGGTCATTGAGGGCCACGCAGAATCCGCCGCCGGTCACCAGCGCCGAGGTGATGGGCGTCTCCTGCATAGGGGCAGCTCCCATCAGGATCTCGTCCGGCTTGGGTTTGTAGGAGCAGCCGCTGAGGGCCACGACAATCAGCGCCAGGGTACTGACGCGCAAAGCATTTGGGTGCATATGACATGTTGGCCTGAAGTGTGTTCAATCACGAATGCCCGCTTGCCGCGGATCTGTCCCCAGCATACCCGAAGCCAGGGCGGGAACGGGCCAACAGAAATGTAAACAGACGTGACAAAAAGCTGCGCCCGCAGATTGGCAAACGCCAGAAAGCAAAAAACCCCGCCGAAGCGGGGTTTTTCAGAATGTGGTCGGTGATAAAGGATTCGAACCTTTGACCCTCTGGTCCCAAACCAGATGCGCTACCGGGCTGCGCTAATCACCGAGAGTATTTTGATTCTACAAAAAACAAAGACGACCGTGCGGTCATCCTCGTTATACAGCAAGTATGGTGCGAAGAGAGGGACTCGAACCCTCACACCCGGGGGGCACTAACACCTGAAGCTAGCGCGTCTACCAATTCCGCCACCTTCGCGTACCTGACAAGCTGTAAAATGGGGTGGCTGATGGGGCTCGAACCCACGACAACCGGAATCACAATCCGGGACTCTACCAACTGAGCTACAGCCACCACAGCTGTTTTTCGTTCTTCAACTCGCCCGTTTAACCGGCGCACTTTTGATGGTGCGCCCGACAGGATTCGAACCTGTGACCTCTGCCTCCGGAGGGCAGCGCTCTATCCAGCTGAGCTACGGGCGCTACGCTGTCGAACGGGGCGCAATATTAATGATGAGGAGCCACCTTGTCTACCCTTTTTTTATCAAGCTGAATCAACCGCTTGTTTTTTGATCATTTATGGCTTTTTTTAAGCGTTTTTGTGTTACTCAGGCCGGTTCCGGCCCCTCCCCGCTACTTTTGACCCCCGCCATCTTGCCTGACAACGGTGGGCAAAACTTGACTTGCCTCAAAGCCTCCCTAGAATGAATGAACGTTCATTCAGTCGTTGTGATCATCCAATCATGAACAAGAAAGAACGCATTTTCGATGCGGCTCATGAAGTACTCGGCGAACAGGGTTTCCACGGCCTCTCCATTGCCGTGGTGGCCAAGAAAGCCAGGGTGGCGGCAGGCACCATCTATCGCTATTTCAGCGACAAGGATGACCTGATCCGTCAACTCTATCGGCATACCATCCTCCAGTGTCATCCCCTGGTCATGGAAGGCGTGCAGACAGAGGAGGTATCGTTCGAACAATTTCGGCGGCTGTGGCTCAACATCCACGCCATCTTTGTCGACGAACCGAACGCGCTCAAATGCAAATTGCAGTATGAAACATCCCCGCTGGGAGTTGAGCTGGAGCAGGACCCGGTCATCCAGGCCGCCTGGGCCCCGCTGGATCGCTTCTACGAACGGGGGATAGAACAGGGTCTGTTTATCGACCTGCCCATCCGGGTACTGCAGGTGCTGAGCCTGGACTGTGTGGCGAACCTGGCGTTGCAAAGCCAGGTGCACCAATTCGAACTGACGCAAGAGCAGCTGGAAACCGTGATCCGGGCCAGCTGGCGAGCCATTTTGACCCCTTAAACATTGCACTCATATCTCAGGAGCGAGAGTTCATGAAAAAGTGGATGAGCATCATGTTGCTCATCGCGCTGGCCCTGTTCGGCAGCGTGATTGGCTTCAACCTGTTCAAGCAAAAGATGATAGCCAACTACATGGCCAACATGCCGGAGCCCGAGTTCCCGGTCACCACCCACAAGGTGGAGACCCGCGACTGGGTACCGACCATAGAGGCGATCGGTTTCATCGAACCCAACCAGGGGGTGACCCTGTCGACCGAGCAGTCCGGTACCATCGACAGCATCTCCTTCGAATCCGGCGCCACCGTCAAGCTGGACCAGCTGCTGCTGAGCCTGGACGCCAGCGTCGAGAAGGCCAACCTGCGCGCCTCCATGGCCAAGCTGCCGGCGGCCAAGGCCAAGTACGAACGCTACCAGAACCTGTTTACCAAGGGTTCCATCTCCCGCGACCAGCTGGATGATGCCGAGGCGACCTATCGCTCCCTCGAGGCCGATATCGAGAGCCTGAAATCGACCATCGCCCGCCGCGAAGTGCGTGCACCGTTTGCCGGTGTGGTCGGCCTGCGCAATGTATTCCTCGGCCAGTACCTGCAGCCGGGCACCGACATAGTGCGGCTGGAAGACACCAGCGTGATGCGTCTGCGCTTCACCGTGCCGCAGACCGATATCTCCCGCATCAGCCTGAATCAGGAGATCCGGATCAACGTGGACGCCTACCCGAACCGCCAGTTCAAGGGTCACATCAGCGCCATCGAGCCGGCCGTCAACTACCAGAGCGGTCTGATCCAGGTGCAGGCGAACATCCCCAACAACGACGGCCAGCTGCGCTCCGGCATGTTTGCCCGCGCCAGCATCCTGTTGCCGGCCGAGAAGGATCAGATAGTGCTGCCGCAGACTGCCATCACCTTCACCCTGTACGGCGAGAACGTCTACCTGGTCAAGGAGCAGGACGGCGCCAAGCGCGTCGAGCAGGTCGTGGTCAAGGTGAGCGAGCGCAAGGGCAACGATGCTCACGTGGTCTCCGGCATCAAGGCGGGTGACGAAGTGGTCATGTCCGGCCAGGTACGCCTGAGCAACGGCGCCAAGGTAAAAATCGTGCAGGATCAGGGTCTGAAGGTTCCTGACCAGGCTCCCATGCTGTAAAACGCGGAGAGACAGATGCGCTTTACCGACATATTCATCAAACGGCCCATCCTGGCCATCTCGATCAGCTTTCTGATCGCGTTGCTGGGCTTGCAGGCCGTGTTCAAGATGCAGGTGCGCGAGTACCCCGAGATGACCAACACGGTCGTCACGGTCAGCACCAGCTATTACGGCGCGAGTGCCGACCTGATCCAGGGCTTCATCACCCAGCCGCTGGAACAGGCCATCGCCCAGGCGGACAACATCGATTTCATGACGTCGTCCACCCAGCTCGGCAGCTCCACCATCACCGCTTACATGAAGCTCAACACCGATCCCAACGCCGCCCTGTCCGACATTCTGGCCAAGGTCAACTCGGTGCGATCCCAGCTGCCCAAGGAGTCGGAAGACCCCTCGGTCACCATGTCCACCGGCTCCACCACGGCGGTGCTCTACATCGGCTTCACCAGCCCAGAGCTCAACGCCAGCCAGATCACCGACTACCTGGAGCGGGTCATCAAGCCCCAGCTCTTCACCGTCGGCGGTGTCTCCAAGGTCGACATGTACGGCGGTACCAAGTACGCCCTGCGGGTATGGCTGGATCCGGCCAAGATGGCGGCGTTCAACCTGACCGCCGCGGACGTGATGAACGTGCTCAACAGCAACAACTATCAGTCCGCCACCGGCCAGGCTACCGGCTACTTCACCCTCTACAACGGCAACGCCGAGACCCAGGTCAACACCACGGAGGAGCTCGAGCGCCTGGTGGTCTCTACCCGTGACGGCAAGGTGATCCGCCTGGCCGACATCGCCAAGGTGACCCTGGAGAAGAGCCACGACACCTATCGCGCCACCGCCAACGGCCGCGAGGCCGTGGTACTGGCCATCAACGCGGCGCCGACCGCCAACCCGATCAACATCGCCCACGACGTGCTGGCGATGCTGCCGAGCCTGAAGAGCAACATGCCGAGCACCATGGAGGCCAACGTCCTCTATGACTCCACCGTGGCCATCAACGAATCGATCCACGAGGTGATCAAGACCATCGCCGAGGCTGCCGCCATCGTGCTGGTGGTGATCACCCTGTTCCTCGGCTCGTTCCGCGCGGTCATCATCCCGATTATCACCATCCCGCTCAGTCTGATCGGCGTGGTGATGGTGATGCAGATGTTCGGCTTCTCCATCAACCTGATGACCCTGCTGGCCATGGTGCTGGCCATCGGCCTGGTGGTGGATGACGCCATCGTGGTGCTGGAGAACGTGGATCGTCACGTCAAGGAGGGGGAAGATCCGTTCCGTGCTGCCATCATAGGCACCCGCGAGATCGCCGTGCCGGTCATCGCCATGACGGTCACCCTGGCCGCCGTATACGCGCCGATCGCCCTGATGGGGGGCATCACCGGCTCCCTGTTCAAGGAGTTCGCGCTGACCCTGGCGGGCGCCGTGTTCGTCTCCGGCATCATAGCCCTGACCCTGTCGCCCATGATGTGCGCCAAGATGCTCAAGGCCAACGAGGAGCCGGGCAAGTTCGAAAGCACGGTACACCACCTGCTGGAGCGCATGACGGTACGCTACGACGCCATGCTGCACGCCGTGATGCAAAAGCGCATCGTGGTGGTGCTGTTCGCCGTTATCGTGTTCGCCAGCCTGCCGATGCTGTTCAAGTTCATCCCGAGCGAGCTCGCGCCGAACGAGGACAAGGGCGTCATGGCCGTGCTGGGGACCGCCCCCTCCAACGTCAACCTGGACTACATCCAGGGGACCATGGAGCAGGTGAACAAGGTGCTGGACACCCAGCCGGAAGTGGCCTTCTCCCAGGTCTTCTCCGGGGTGTTCAACGCCAACCAGGCGTTCGGCATCGCCTCCATGGTGCCGTGGAGCCAGCGTGAAGCGAGCCAGAAAGAGGTGCTGGACCGGGTGGCCGGGCTGGTGAAAGACGTGCCCGGCATGTCCATCACCACCTTCCAGTTCCCGGAACTGCCGGGCGCCTCGAGCGGCCTGCCGGTGCAGTTCGTCATCACCACGCCGAACAACTTCGAGAGCCTCTATCAGGTGGCCAGCGAGATCCTGACCGCAGCCCAGGGGAGCGGACGCTTCGTCTACTCCGAGCTGGACCTGCAGTACGACTCCGCCACCATGAAGATCAAGATCGACAAGGACAAGGCGGGAGCCTACGGCATCACCATGCAGGACATCGGCATCACCCTGGGTACCATGATGTCGGACGGTTACGTCAACCGCATCGACCTGGATGGCCGCTCCTACGAGGTGATCCCGCAGGTCGAACGCAAATACCGCCTCAACCCCGAGTCGATCAAGGGCTACTACGTGCGGGCGGCCGACGGCCAGTCCATCCCGCTCGGCAGCCTGATCAGCATCGAGGTGATCGGCGAGCCGCGCTCCCTGCCCCACTTCAACCAGCTCAACTCGGCCACCATAGGTGCCGTGCTGATGCCTGGCACCACCATGGGTGACGCCATCAACTGGCTCAACACCACGGCGGACGAGAAGCTGCCGCAGGGCTACCGTTACGACTTCATGGGCGAGGCCCGCCAGTTCGTGACCGAGGGCAGCGCCCTGTACGCCACCTTCGGTCTGGCGCTGGCCATCATCTTCCTGGTGCTGGCAATCCAGTTCGAATCGGCTCGTGACCCGCTGGTCATCATGGTCTCCGTGCCGCTGGCCATCAGCGGGGCGCTGATCGCGCTGGCCTGGGGTGCCGCCACCATGAACATCTACTCCCAGGTGGGTCTGATCACCCTGGTCGGCTTGATTACCAAGCACGGCATCCTGATCTGTGAGGTGGCGAAAGAGGAGCAGCTGCTGCACGGACGCAACCGGATGGAAGCCGTCATGGCCGCCGCCAAGGTGCGTCTGCGCCCCATCCTGATGACCACGGCCGCCATGATCGCCGGTCTCATCCCGCTGCTCTATGCCGCGGGTGCCGGGGCCGCCCAGCGCTTCAGCATCGGCATCGTGATCGTGGCCGGTCTGGCCATAGGTACCGTGTTCACCCTGTTCGTACTGCCGGTGATCTACACCTACCTGGCCTCCGAACACAAACCGTTGCCGGTCTTCGATGAATCCATTCCGCCCAAGGCGAAAGGGAGTCATTAAAAACCTTTTTGAATCAACAAGGCCCCGTTTCGGGGCCTTGTTTTTATCACGCGAACGAAACACGACATAAGTGCATGAAGCAGTTAAACTAAATGGCAATATATCCAGACCGCAAGGACGCCATGTCAGGACTCTTCTCCAAGACCGCTAGGGCCGTCGGCCGTAACGGACTCTCATACCGCCTGCTCTCCTATATTCTGGTGTGCAGTACCGTATTGGCGCTGATCATTACGGTGTTGCAGCTTGCCTGGGATTACCGCAAGGACGTGGCCGTGATCGAGGACAGCATCGGCCAGATAGAGGCCTCCTTCCTGCAGCCCATCGCCGCCAGCCTGTGGAACCTGGATGAAGAGCAGGTGAAGGTGCAGATAGAGGGCATCATGAACCTGCCCAACATGCAGTTCGTGATGGTGAAGGAGATGCTCGGCAACTCGGAAGTGCCGCTGCTGACCCAAGGGGTGGAGCGGGAGAGCTACGACATCTCCAAGGAGTTCAACCTCACCTATCAGGGCGAGGTGGTGGGCAAGCTATTCGTCGCCGCTTCGCTGGAACAGATCTACCAGCGCCTCATCGAAAAATCCGTGCTCATCATGGTCAGCCAGACCATCAAGACCTTGGTGGTCTCGTTTTGCATCCTGATCATCATTTATTACCTGGTGGTGCGTCATATCAACCGCATCGCCCACTACGCCCAGAAGTTGAATCTGGACCGGCTCACCAACGAGCTGACTCTGGAGGGGCGCACCCTGCCCCGCAAGAAACCCGACGAGCTCGATACCCTGGTCGCCACCCTCAACCAGATGCGCACCCGGCTGCTCGACGAATTTGCAGCACGCCACAAGGCTGCCGAACAGCTGCAGCAGGAGCGGGACTTCTCCGCCACCCTGATCAACTCCGCCAACATGGTCATCTGCTGCATGGAGCCGGATCTCAACATCGCCAGCATCAACCCGGCAGCCATCCTGCTGACCGGCTACCACCAGCAGGAGATACTGCAACACAACTGGCTGGATCTGTTCGTCAGCAAGGAGCAGCGCGACCAGCTGGCAGCCTCCCTGGCCGATCACGGCTCCATCGAGGACAGAGAGGTCATGATGCATGACCAGCAGGGCCACGAGCTGGTGCTGCAGTGGACCTTCGCCCCCTTCTATGAAGGGCCCAACCTCAAATACCTGATCGGTTTCGGTTACGACATCACCCGCCTCAAGAAGGTGGAGCGGGAGATCATCCAGCTCAACGAACAGCTGGAGGGCAAGGTGGTGGAGCGTACCCGCAGCCTGAGCGATGCCAACGACCAGCTGGGCAAGGCTTACGACGATCTGAAACAGGCTCAGCAGACCCTGGTGGAGTCGGAGAAGATGGCCTCCCTCGGTTCTCTGGTGGCCGGCGTGGCCCACGAGATCAACACCCCCATCGGCATCAGCGTGACCGCCTCCTCCTACCTGCAGGAGCGGGTGGCCGACTTCAAGCAGCACATCGAATCCAAGCAGCTGTCGCGCTCCTATCTCAACGAGTTCACCGTCAACCTCGACGAGTCCATGCAGCTGCTGCAGGGCAACCTGCGCCGCGCCTCCGAGCTCATCGCCAGCTTCAAGCAGGTGGCGGTGGATCAGTCGTCCGAGGCGCGCTACAACTTCAGCCTCGCCGACAACCTGCATCAGGTGGTGGTCTCCCTCGGCCACAAGTTGAAGAAGGCCCAGTGCGAGGTGGATATCCAGTGCGATCCCAAGCTGTCGATCTTCTCCTTCCCAGGCAGTTTTACCCAGATCTACTCAAACCTGATCCTCAACTCCATCAACCACGGCTTCGACAACTGGGACAAGCCCAAGAAGATCACCATCAAGGTGGAGCAGCAGGGTGAAGAGCTGCTGATCGACTACAGCGACAACGGCCGCGGCATTCCGCCCGAGATACTGCCGCGCATCTTCGATCCCTTCGTCACCTCCAAGCGGGGCCAGGGCGGCAGCGGGCTCGGCACCCACATCATCTACAACCTGGTGGTGCAGCTGCTGCGTGGTCGCATCAACTGCATCAGCGAACCGGAGCAAGGCGCCCAGTTCCATATTCGCCTGCCGATCCAACATAACTGAGTGCTGGCTCTTGTGAGCCAGCCGCTTTATCCCCATCATGCTGTGATTGCATTCTTAATGAGCGGAGAACCTCGCAATGGCACAGCATTTTGACTATATCGCCATCGGCGGCGGCAGCGGCGGCATCGCCTCGGCCAACCGGGCTGCCATGTACGGTAAGAAAGTTGCCCTGATTGAAGCCAAAGAGTTGGGTGGAACCTGCGTCAACGTCGGCTGCGTGCCGAAGAAGGCCATGTGGTATGCCGGCCAGATCGCCGATGCCCTGAAATATGGCGCCGACTACGGCTTCGACACCACTCTCAACCACTTCAGCTGGGCCAAGCTGGTCGAGTCCCGCCAGGCCTACATCGGCCGCATTCATCAGTCCTACCAGAACGTGCTGGGCAAGAACCAGATCACCGTCATCAAGGGCTTTGCCCGCTTCGTCAGCAGCAACACCATCGAGGTGAATGGCGAGCAGTACAGCGCCGATCACATACTGATCGCCACCGGTGGCCGCCCCGAAGTGCCGGCCATTCCGGGTGCCGAACTGGGCATCGACTCCGACGGCTTCTTCGAGTTGCAAGAACAGCCCAAACGGGTCGCCGTGGTGGGTGCCGGTTATATCGCGGTGGAGATCGCCGGCGTGATGCAGGCCCTCGGCTCCGAGACCCACCTGGTGGTGCGCAAGCACGCACCGCTGCGCAACTTCGACCCCATGATCCACGAGACCCTGGTGGAAATCATGGCGCAGGAAGGACCCAAGCTGCACACCCACGCAATTCCGAAAGCCGTGGTCAAAAACGCCGATGAGAGCCTGACCCTGCAACTGGAAGATGGTCGCCACCTCACCGTCGACTGCCTGATCTGGGCCATCGGTCGCGTCCCGGCCACCGACAACCTCAATCTGGCCGCAACCGGTATCGAGTTGGACGAGAAGGGCTTTATCCCGACCGACAAGTTCCAGAATACCGCCATCGCCAACCTCTATGCCGTGGGTGACAACACCGGCCGCATCCAGCTCACCCCGGTGGCCGTCGCGGCGGGCCGCCGCCTCTCGGAGCGGTTGTTCAACAACAAGCCAAACGAACACCTCAACTACGATCTGGTGCCGACCGTGGTATTCAGCCACCCGCCCATCGGCACCATCGGGCTGACCGAGCCAGAAGCCGTCGCCGAATACGGTGAAGATCAGGTCAAGGTCTACCGCAGCCAGTTCACCGCCATGTACTCGGCGCTGACCCAGCATCGCCAGCCCACCCGGATGAAGCTGGTCTGCGTCGGGCCGGAAGAGAAGGTGGTTGGCCTGCACGGCATCGGCTTCGCCATGGACGAGATCCTGCAGGGCTTCGGCGTTGCCATGAAGATGGGCGCCACCAAGGCGGACTTCGACAACTGTGTCGCCATCCATCCAACCAGCGCAGAAGAGTTTGTGACGATGCGCTGATGGCCGTGTGAGGGGAGAAACTCGAGGACGGTCTCGACAACTGCGTTCTCCCTCTTCATCCCACCAGTGCGGAAGAGTTTGTCACCATGCGATAAGCATGTTTGAAGCTGGCCTGTCACTATCAGGTCAGTCACAGCGACTTGCAACCAAACCCGGCTCAGGCCGGGTTTTTCGATCTTTCTCCTCCCCCAAATAGCGTCCACACCTGATTTTTTACGCCGATTTTACGCCTGCCAAATCCGGCTTTATGGCGCCTTTACGCCGGTTATTCCTACCATTTGGTCGTCAATTACACCAATGGAGTCGATATGAATTGGCTATATCTGCTGCTGGTCCTCGCCCTCGCGGGCTATCTGCTGCGCGCCCTTGCGCGCACCCATGAGTGAGGAACCGGATATGTGGCAAGAGATCATCTATCCCGTCGCGTTCGTACTGCTGGTGCTGCTGCCGGCGCCTCTGCTTGGCAACTACCTGTATCGGGTGTTTGAGGGCAAGAGTCGCTGGCTGGCTCCCGTCGAGCGCGCCACCCTGGCCTGCTGCGGCACGGACGGGCGCGAGCAGGACTGGAAGTCCTACGCCCTCAGCCTGCTGGCCTTCAACGGTGCCGGCTTCGGCCTGCTGTTCCTGATCCTGCTGGCGCAGGGGCTGCTGCCCCTCAACCCGCAACAGCTGCCCGGGCTGAACTGGCAACTCGCCTTCAACACCGCGGTCAGCTTCATGACCAACACCAACTGGCAGGCCTACTCCGGCGAGGCCAGCCTCTCCTACTTCAGCCAGATGGTGGGGCTCACCACCCAGAACTTCGTCTCCGCCGCCACCGGCGCCGCCGTTGCCATCGCCCTGTTCCGCGGCATCGCCCGCCAGCAGACCACCCACCTCGGTAACTTCTGGCAGGATCTGGTGCGCTTCTGCCTCTACGTGCTGTTGCCGATGGCATTGATCCTGGCGCTACTGCTGGTCTGGCAGGGGGTACCCCAGAGCCTGTCGGCCTACCTGCCGTTCCACGCCCTGGAAGGCCAGGAGCAGCTGTTGCCGCTCGGCCCGGCCGCCTCCCAGATCGCCATCAAGCAGCTCGGCTCCAACGGCGGCGGCTTCTTCGGCGTCAACTCGGCCCATCCGTTCGAGAACCCGACCGCCCTCTCCAACTGGCTGGAGATGATCGCCCTGCTGACGCTGGCCGCCGCCATGGTCTGCACCCTGGGTCGCTACGTGAAGGACCTGGCCCACAGCCGCGCCATCCTCGTCGCCATGACCCTGATGATGGTGATCGGGCTCTTCGTCTCCATCACCCAGGAGCTGAAACCGGACCCAGCCCTCGCCCAGCTCACCACTGACGCCAGCAACATGGCCGGCAACTGGGAAGGCAAGGAGAGCCGCTTCGGCCCCCTGCTCTCCAGCATCTGGGAAGTGGCGACCACCAGCGCCTCCAACGGCTCGGTCAACGCCATGCACGACAGCTTCACACCTCTCGGCGGCATGGTCGGCATGATCAACATGCTGCTCGGCGAGGTCATCTTCGGCGGGGTCGGCTCCGGCATCTACGGCATGATGCTGTTCGTGCTGCTGACCGTGTTCCTGTGCGGCCTGATGGTGGGGCGGACCCCGACCTATCTGGGCAAACGGCTCGGCATCACCGAGATGAAATGGGTGGTCGCCAGCATGCTGGTGATGCCGGTCGGAGTATTGGTGATCGGCGGCATTACCCTGCTGATGCCGGACTCCGCCACCGTCATCGGTCACGACGGCCCCCACGGCCTGTCCCGGCTGATCTATGCCTATGCCTCGGCCGCCGGCAACAACGGCTCCGCCTTCGCCGGCCTGGCCGCCGCCGACAGCTGGCAGTGCATCGCCATCGGGCTGGCCATGCTGCTCGGTCGCTTCGGCTACATCATTCCGGTGCTGGCCATCGCCGGCCAACTGGCCCGCGCCCCGCGCCAGGAGCGAAGCGAGGGGGACTTCCCCGTCAGCGGCCCGCTCTTCATCACCCTGCTGATCGTCACCGTGCTGCTGATGGGGGGTCTCTCCTTCCTGCCGGTGCTGGCGCTGGGCCCGGTGGCGGAACACCTGAGCCTGCTGGGAGGTGCCTTCTGATGCTGCACACCTCACTGATCGCCGTGGTCAACTATTCGATGCTGGGAGCTTTCCAATGAGCAAGTCCGCTTCAATGAGCACCGACACCCTCAAGGTGAAGGGCAAAAAACAGAAATCACAGATCATGCAGGCCATGGTGGAAGCCCTCTATCGCTTCAACCCCAAGGCGCTGCTCGGTAGCCCCATCCTGTTCACCCTCTGGCTGGCGGCCGTGATGGCCAGCGTGGAATCCCTGCTGGGGCAGCCTGTCTCCGGCGTCGCCCCTTCGCTGGCCTGGCAGCTGACCGCCTGGCTCTGGCTCACCCTCTGGTTTGCCAACTTCGCCGAGACCCTGGCCGAGGGGCGCGGCAAGGCGCGAGCCGACAGCCTGAAGGCCGGCATGAGCCAGCTCAGGGCGCGCCGGGTCACCCATCCGCAGGATGACAAGGGGGAGTGGGTGCCGGCCACCAGCCTGCGCAAGGGCGATCTGGTGCTGGTGCGCAGCGGCGAGATGATCCCCGCCGACGGCGAAGTGGTCGCCGGCATCGCCTCGGTCAACGAGGCCGCCATCACAGGGGAATCCGCCCCCGTCATCCGCGAGTCGGGCACCGATCGCAGCGGCGTGACCGGCAACACCACCGTCGTCTCCGACGAGATCTGGGTGCGCATCAGCAACAATCCGGGTGAAAGCACGCTGGATCGCATGATTGCGCTGGTGGAAGGGGCCAAGCGCCAGAAGACCCCCAACGAGATGGCGCTGGACGCCCTGCTGGTGGGACTGACCCTGATCTTCCTGCTGGTGGTAGCCACCCTGCCCTGGTTCCTCGACTACAACGGCACCCAGGTGCCCCGGCTCTACCTGCTGGCCCTGTTCATCACCCTGATCCCGACCACCATCGGTGGTCTGCTTTCCGCCATCGGCATCGCCGGCATGGACCGGCTGGTGAAGCTCAACGTCATCGCCAAGTCGGGCCGGGCGGTGGAGGCCGCCGGAGACGTGCGCACCCTGCTGCTGGACAAGACCGGCACCATCACCTTCGGCAACCGGATGGCGGATGAGCTGATCCCGGCCCCCGGTATCGATCCGGCCCTGCTGGCCCAGGCCGCCATGCTGGCTTCGCTCGGTGACAACACGCCGGAGGGCAAGTCCATCCTGACCCTGGCTGGCAAGAGCCACACCAGACCGAGCCAGCTGGAGAGCGACATCCTGATCCCCTTCAGCGCCGAGACCCGGCTGAGCGGGCTGGATCGCAACGGTCATCACTATCGCAAGGGGGCGGTGGATGCCGTGCTGCGCTACCTCTCCCTCGATCGCAAGGCGGTGCCCGAGCCCATCCTCAAGTCGGTGGACAACATCGCTCGCCAGGGCGGCACCCCGCTGCTGGTCTGTACCCACGAGAAGCTGCTGGGGGTGGTGTTCCTCAAGGACATCATCAAGCCGGGCATCAAGGCCCGCTTCCAGATCCTGCGCCACATGGGGATCCGCACCGTGATGATCACAGGCGACAACCCGCTGACCGCCGCCGCCATCGCCGCCGAGGCCGGGGTAGACGACTTCATCGCCGAGGCGACACCGGAGAAGAAGCTGGCCTACATCCGCCAGGAGCAGGCCGACGGCCGGCTGGTCGCCATGTGCGGGGACGGCGCCAACGACGCCCCGGCGCTGGCCCAGGCCGACGTGGGCCTGGCCATGAACGAGGGGACCCAGGCCGCCAAGGAGGCGGGCAACCTGGTGGATCTCGACTCCAACCCCACCAAGCTGCTGGACGTGGTGCTGGTGGGCAAGCAGCTGCTGGTGACCCGCGGCGCCCTGACCACCTTCTCCATCGCCAACGACGTGGCCAAGTACTTCGCCATCCTGCCGGCCCTGTTCATCGCCGCCTATCCGCAGCTGGGGGTGTTGAACCTGATGCAGCTGGGCAGCCCCGAGAGCGCCATCCTGTCGGCCATCATCTTCAACGCCCTGATCATCGTCGCACTGGTGCCGCTGGCCCTGCGCGGGGTCAGCCTGCAGGGCTCGGCCGCCAGCCTGCTGCGCCGCAACCTGCTGATCTACGGTGTCGGCGGCCTGATAGTGCCTTTCATAGGCATCAAGCTGATCGACCTGGTCATCACCGGCCTGGGGCTGGTGTAACGGCATCACCGGATGCGGGGCAGACCCGCATCCACTCAACGCATTTGGAGCAAGAAAATCATGATAGCAATCAGAACCCTGCTGACCCTGACCCTGCTGCTGGGGGTGGCTTATCCGCTGGCCGTCACCGGGCTGGCCCAGCTTCTCTTCCCCTGGCAGGCCAACGGCAGCCTGCTCACCAACGACAAGCAGCAGGTGGTCGGCAGCGCCCTGCTGGCACAGAAGTTCGAGCGGGCCGACTACTTCCACTCTCGCCCCTCCGCCAGCGACTTCGCCACCATAGGCGGAGGCGCCAGCAACCTGGGGATGAGCTCGCCGCTGCGGGCCGAGTTTGCCGCCGCGGCGGCCAGGGCGCAGCCGGAAGCCAGGGTCCCCGCCCTGCTGACCCGCTCCGCCTCCGGCCTCGACCCCCATCTGCCGCTCGACGCGGTGCTGGCTCAGGTAGAGCGGGTTGCCGGGCAACGGGGACTGGATCCCGTTCGGCTGACGGAGCTGGTCAAGTCGGCGACACAAGCTGGTATCCTTGGCCCGCAGGTGGTCAACATTCTCCAGTTGAACCTGCAACTCGATCATCAAAAGGGCGCCTGAGGGCGCTCCTTGCCGTTCGGGAAGGCTCCCTTTCGACAACGGGGACAAGCATGAGCAATGAGGTCACGGCCGCGGTTCGGCCGATGCAACGGGAGCGCGGGGATGCGTGATGAAGTGAGGGCGGACGCCCTGCTGGCGAGCCTGGAACAGGAGCACAGGGGCAAGCTGAAGGTGTTTCTCGGCGCGGCCCCCGGTGTGGGCAAGACCTACGCCATGCTGCAGGCGGTGCGGGAACAGGCCAGAGAGGGGGTCGACATCCTGATCGGGGTGGTCGAGACCCACGGTCGCCAGGAGACCCTAGCCCTGCTCGACAAGCTCGCCATCCAGCCGCGCAAGCTGCACCTGCACCGCCAACAGCGGCTGGAGGAGATGGATCTGGACGGCCTGCTGGCGCGCAAACCCGCCATCGCCGTGGTGGACGAGCTGGCCCACAGCAACGCCCCCGGCAGCCGCCACGAGAAGCGCTGGCAGGATGTGGAGGAGCTGCTCGGCGCCGGCATCGACGTCTACACCACCCTCAACGTGCAACACCTGGAGAGCCTCAACGATCTGGTGTGGCAGTTGACCGGGGTCAGGGTCAAGGAGACCCTGCCGGATCAGGTGCTGCTGGAGGCCGACAGCCTGGTGCTGATCGACCTGCCCCCCAAGGAGCTGCTCGGCCGTCTCAAGGAGGGCAAGGTCTATGTACCCCACCAGGCCAAGGCCGCCCTGCAGTCCTTCTTCTCCCTCAACAACCTGACCGCCCTGCGGGAGCTGGCGATGCAGACCGCCGCCAGCCACGTGGAGGGGGATCTGCAACTGCAGTGGCAGGCTGCCGGCAAGACCACACTGCCGCTGCGGGGCAAGCTGATGGTCTGCCTCGGCGACGAGCACGGCGCCGCCCTGGTGCGCTACGGCCACCGCTTCGCCCAGCGCCGCCAGCTGCCCTGGCTGGTGGTGCACGTCGACAGCAAGGGGCAGCGTTCCGCCGAGCAGGAGCAGGCACTGGCGCTCGCCTCCCAGCTGGGTGCCAAGGTGTTGACCCTCTCCAGCCCGGCGGTGGCCGACGCCCTGCTGGAGACGGCCGAACAGCAGCAGGTGTCGCAGCTGCTGCTGGGCAAACCTCACAAGGCGCCGTGGCGCCGCTCCCTGGTGCAGCATCTGCTCAGGCAGGCACAGGGGCTCGAGATCACCTTGGTGGATACCGAGAAGCGCAAGCCCAGCCTGGGCTTGCAACCGCTCCACCCCAAGGACATTCGCCAGAGCCTGCTGGCGGTGGCCATCATGGGGACCACCTCGGCCGCCGTCTGGGGGCTATCCCACTGGCTGCCGCCCGCCTCCCTGCCCATGCTGTTCGTGCTGGGGGTACTGGCCACCGCGCTCACCACCAGCCTGGTGCCCGCCATCCTGGCCGCCGTGCTGGGCTTCGTCGGCCACAACCTGTTGTTCACCGTCCCCTACTTCTCCCTCAGCGTCGCCAGCCACAGTGACCTGCTCACCCTGTTCGTGCTGCTCATCGTCGGCATCACTGCCGGACGGCTCGCCTCCCGTCAGCGCCAGCAGCTGGTCGGCCTGCGCGAGACCCAGCAGCTGGGCAACGCCCTGCTCTCCCTGAGTCAGGGGCTGGCCACCGCCAGCAGCCCGGTCGAGGTGCTCAGGCAAGGGAGCCAGGCCATCTCGCTGGCACTGGGCCAACCGGTGTTTGCCCTCGATCGGCACTACCAGTACTGGGCCGGCTCGACCGAGCACAAGCCGGGGCAGACCGACAAGGCGGCCATCGACTGGTGTCTGGCCCAGAAGCAGAGCGCCGGCGCCCACACCGCCACCCTCAACGCGGCCGAGGCCCAGTACCATCACCTCAGCGATGAGCTGGTGCTGGGCATACTGCTGGCCAATCCGCTCGCCTCCTCAGCCGAGCATCAGCTGCAGGCGCTGCTCACCGACATTCGCGCCGCGCTGGCGCGGATCGATCTCAATGAGCGGCTGGCCGACAGCCAGCTGCAGGCGGAGACCGACCGGATGCGCGCCGCCCTGCTCTCTTCTGTCTCCCACGATTTGAAGACGCCGCTCGCCACCATCATGGGGGCCGGCAGCACCCTGCTGGAATATGGTGACCGGATCAGCAGCGAAGACCGCAGCGAGCTGTTGCACTCGGTGCAGGAAGAGGCGCGCCGCCTGCACAGCTATGTGCAGAACCTGCTGGACATGACCCGCATCGGCTCACCCGACTTCCAGCTGAAACGGGACTGGGTCGATCTGGCGGATCTGGTGGAGAATGCCCGCCGCCGGCTCGACTCCTCCTGGCGCCAGCACAAGCTGCTGGTGCACTTCGATCAGCAGATCCCCCGGCTCTATGTGCACGGCGCCCTGATCGAGCAGGTGCTGGTCAACATCCTCGACAACGCCTCCCGCTACTCGCCGGCCGGCACCCCCATCGAGTTCAAGGTGATGCTGGCGGACCCCGACCTCATCATCGACATCATAGATATCGGGGTCGGCATCGCCGAGTCAGACCGCGACAAGATCTTCAATCTCTTCTACACCCAGCCGGTCGGTGATTGCGGAAGCCGTGGTACCGGGCTTGGCCTCGCCATTTCCCGCGCTATGATAGAGGTCCATGGGGGCCGCATCTGGGCCTTTTCCGGCCCCAACGGCAACGGTACCTGCATGCGCATCTCCCTGCCGCTGGCCCTCAATGCTCCGGCGGCCTGATGGTCGCCGCCCTTTTTCATCAGCGAGCTGGAGGTTGAATGGCTCACATACTGGTCATCGATGACGAGGCGGCCATCCGCCGTTTTTTGCGGATCAGCCTGATCGCCGAAGGCCATCAGGTCAGCGAGGCGGTCGGCGTCAACGAGGGTGTGGCGCAGTATCGCCACCTCAACCCCGACCTGGTGATCCTGGATCTGGGTCTGCCGGATGGGGATGGCCTCCAGGTGTTGCAGGCCATTCGCGAGCACCATCAGCATCCGGTACTGGTGCTGTCGGCGCGGGACTCGGAGCAGGAGAAGGTGCGCCTGCTGGATGCCGGAGCCAATGACTACATGAGCAAGCCGTTTGGCGTCGGCGAGATGATGGCCCGTATCCGGGTGCTGCTGCGCCAGCGGGCCGGGGTCAGCAGCGGTGAGTGCCGCCACTTCCCCCAGTGTGGACTGACCCTGGACAGCAGCAGCCACAGGGTCACCCTGGGGGAGGAAGAGGTGGCTCTCTCCCGCAAGGAGTTCGCCCTGCTGCAGGCCCTGGTGTGCCACCCCGGCAAGCTGGTGCTGCAGACCCAGCTGCTCAACGACATCTGGGGCCCGAGCCACAAGGAGGACACCCACTACCTGCGCATCGTCATCGCCAGCCTGCGCAAGAAGCTGGGGGATAACCCTCAAGACCCCGCCCTTATCGAGACCGAATCCGGCATCGGCTACCGCTTTATCGGCAGCTGATATTGCAGCAAGAAGCTGGGCGGCAACATTCCCAGCAACCCACCCTCATCGAGACCGAATCCGGCATCGGTTACCGTTTTATCGGCAGCTGATGTTTCACGTGGAACGACGCCAACCACAGCAGAGTGCCAACAGACCGCAGCCACCGAGCAGCAGACCGAGATCCTGCAAGCTGGCTGCAACCGCCAACCCCAGGCTGAGCAGCAGGTAGTAACCGAGCCCGAACAGGGCACCGGCACTGCCTGCCACCTCCCGATAGGCCAGCAGCGCCTGACTCAGCACATTGGGGATCGCCAGCCCGTACGCCACCACTACCCCCATCATGGGCAGCAGAAACCAGAGTGAAGCCTGGCTGGCCCACACCAGCCAGCCGGAACCCAGCGCCAGCACGGCGGCGAGCCTGATCAGGGAGGCAGGCGACCAGCCAAGTCCCAACAGACGCTTGTTGAGCAGACTCCCCCCCAGGGTCGCCAGTGCCAGCACGACACCGGAGTAACCAAACTCGCCCGCGCTCAACCCCAGCCCGGCAAACAGAAACGGCGCCAGACTGTAGTAGCCGAACAGCATGGTGTTGAACAGCGCCACCAGAGCGGCGCTGCGCCACAAACCGCTATCACGCACCATCCGACATGCCAGCGGCCAGAGTGCCACTCGCTGGGTGGTGATCGGCCGGGTTTCCGGCAACTGCCGGCAGGCCATCAGCCACAAGCCGATTGCCAGTGCCAGCAGGGCGCCAAATACCCCGAGATAACCAAAACCATCGGCCAGCAGGCCGCCGCTCACCAGCCCCAGCACAGGGCTGAGGGAGAGCGCTATGCCCATCACCGAGAAGACCCGCGCCAGATCGCTGCCCTGATAGCTGTCGCGCAGCATGGTCTGGGTCACCACGGATCCCACGGCGGCACCGAAGGCCGCAATGACCCGGGCCAGCAGCAAGGTTTCAAACTGGGTGGCCAGCAACGCCAGCAGGGTGCCGGCGCCATAGGTCAGCAACCCCGCCAGCATGGCGGGGCGCCGACCGATGAGATCACACAACCGACCCCAGCAGACCACGCCCGCCGCAAACGCCAGAAAATAGACCGACAGGGTTTGGGATGCCTGCCCTTCGCTCACCCGAAACTCAGTGGCGATATGGGTCAGTACCGGGCTGTAGATGGTCTCCACTATCTGGGGAAACATCATCAGTCCAACCACCAGCCAGAGCGGTGGCAACTTGTTGTTCATGACAAACCTCCTTCACAAGAGGCCATCATTCTAGAGCGCCTTCGATTGTCCGATTACAATAAGCAGGACTATAAACATCAAGAATCGGACACATGGCCTTCATTCCTCCCGATCACTCTTTTGATCCTGACCAGCACGACGGCAGTGCCATCGGAATCGCCGCCGCCCTCGGCTGGCACAACTCGGGGCGTCATCAGCACAGGCGCCATCAGCTGCTGTTCGCCCAGGCTGGCTGCATGACCATAGAGCTGGACGATCAGGTCTGCCTGCTGCCACCGACGCGGGCCGCCTGGTTGCCGGCAGGTCTGCCCCATCGGGTGCTGATGCGCGGGGTGGTGGCCTATCGCTCCCTCTATTTCAAACCCGAACCCGGCTTGCCGACCGTGATGGGGGTGCTGGCGGTCAACCCACTGCTGCGGGAGATCATCGAACGGATGGCGCTCTGGCCGTGGGACAAGCCGGAGGCAGAGCAGACCTGTACGCTGGCATTATTGAAAGAGGAGTTGGCGCAAGCGCCGCGGGAATCCTGGCAGCTGCCGTTGCCGTCAGACGTGCGACTGGCCGGCTGGCTGCAGGAGGTGAAACAGGGCGACGCCCTGCCCGATCGGCTCAACCGGCTGGCCGAACGGGTGGGTGCCAGTGACAAAACCATAGGCCGCATCTTCATGCGGGAGACCGGTATGAGCTACCAGGCCTGGCGCCAACAGTGGCGACTGTTGCGGGCGCTGGAGCTGCTGGCAGAAGCCGAGCCCATCAGCCGGGTGGCGGCTGCGCTGGAGTTCGCCAGCGACAGCGCCTTCATCAGCTTCTTCAGGCAGTACACGGGGCAGACCCCGTTGCGCTATCTCAACTCTCGGGGTGAGTCGCATCGGCCGAGCTCGCCTCCACCACCAGGGTCTCCAGCGCCAGCGGCTTGAGGTTGTGGATGGCTTCCGCCACCACGGCAAGGGAGGCCTGCTGCTGCTGGGCCAAAACCTCCTGCTCCAGCTTGACGCTGTCCAGTTCGGGTCTGGGGTATTCGTCGGCCATGACGTTCAGGCTCAGGCTGCTGGCAATCAAGGTTGCGATCAGGATTTTCATCTGGTGTGCTCCGGTGTGGTTGAGATGACCAGATAGCTATTCCAATTGTCGTGCCAAATATATAACACAATGATTTTATTCGAATTAATTGCTTTTAGATGAGAAGTGGCGCCAGTTGGAAAACAGCCTGTAGTCAGGATTGAACCAACAAGTGGTCATTTTCACCACACTAGATTTTGCCTGCTGTTCCACGTGGAACGTCCCATCTTTTTGATCGACACCCGCTTTTAAACTGAGCTATGGTGCTAGTCCCCCGTAACTGACTCTGGATCTGTCACCGAATGGAATTTTCCTTGTTCGGCGAGAAGTTCACTCGCCATGCCGGTATTACCCAACTCATGGATGACCTTAATCAGGGGCTGACCAATCCGGACGCCATCATGCTGGGTGGCGGCAATCCGGCCCCCATCCCCGCCATGCTGGAACGCTTTCAGGCCGAGGCCAAGAGCCTGCTCGACAACGGCGAGCTGGTGAAGGCGATGGCCAACTACGACGGCCCCCAAGGCAAGGACAGGTTCACCAAGGCGCTGGCGGCCCTGCTCAGCAAGGAGCTGGGTTGGGAGATCTCCGCCCGCAACATCGCCCTGACCAACGGCAGCCAGAACGCCTTCTTCTATCTGTTCAACCTGCTGGCGGGCGAATTTGCCGATGGCCGCAAGAAGAAGGTGCTGTTCCCGCTCGCTCCCGAGTACATCGGTTATGCCGACTCGGCACTGGCGGACGACTACTTCGTGGCCTACAAGCCCACCATCGAGAAACTGCCCGACGGCCAGTTCAAGTACCACGTGGACTTCGAGAGCCTGCAGGTGGGTGACGACATCGGGGTGATCTGCGTCTCCCGGCCGACCAACCCGACCGGCAACGTGTTGACCGATGAAGAGATCGAGCACCTCGATCAGATCGCCCGCGACAAGGGCATTCCACTGCTGATCGACAATGCCTATGGCGTCCCCTTCCCTGGCATCATCTTCAGCGAGGCCAAGCCATTCTGGAACGCCAACACCATCCTCTGCATGAGCCTCTCCAAGCTCGGCCTGCCGGGAACTCGCTGCGGCATCGTCATCGCCGACGAGAAGATCATTCAGGCCATCACCAACCTGAGTGGCATCATCAATCTGGCACCGGGCAGTCTGGGCCCAGCCATCACCATCCCGATGATCGAGAGCGGCGAGATCATCGCCCTCAGCGAGCAGGTGGTGAAACCCTTCTATCGGCAGAAGGCGGAGCTGGCGGTGCAGCTGCTGCGCGAAGCCATCCCCGACTCGCGCTTCCACATCCACAAACCGGAAGGTGCCCTCTTCCTCTGGCTCTGGTTCGAAGACCTGCCGATCCACTGTCAGGAGCTGTATGAGCGACTGAAGGCGAAGAACCTGCTGATCGTGCCGGGTCACTACTTCTTCCCCGGCATCGACGACCCGGAGTGGCGTCACAGCCGGGAATGCATCCGCCTCAACTACTCCCAGAGCGAGGAGCTGGTACGCCGCGGCATCACCATTCTCGCCGACGAGATCAACGCCCTCTACGCCAGCTAAGCCAGCTAAGCCAGCTAAGCCAGTCAGGCGATACAAAAACAGAGAGGCCTGCGAATGCAGGCCTCTCTTCTATCAACTGGTCAGCGGTACTGTTTAGCCGGGCAGCGCCAGCTGCTCGGGTTTGCCGATGGGGATGGCGCGGGGCTTGAGCGCCTCCGGCAGCTCGCGCGCCAGCTCTATGGTCAGCAGACCATGCTCCAGCTTGGCGCCCTGCACCTCTACATGCTGGCTCAGCTTGAAGGCGAGCTCGAAGTCCCGCTCGGCGATCCCCTGATGGAGGAACTGGCGCTCACCCATGGTGGCGACCTTGCGTCCCTTCACCTTGAGGGTGCCGTTTTCGGTCTCTAGCTCCAGCTCATTGCGATCGAAACCGGCCACGGCAACCGTGATGAGGTAACCGTCGTGATCGCGCTTCTCAATGTTGTACGGGGGGTAGGCCGAGGTCTTCTGATCGAACAGGCCTTCCAGCTCACGGGCCATCCGTTCGAAGCCGACGGCATTGGAATAGAGATGAGAAAAATCGAGGTTACGCATGATCCTATCCTTCTATAAAGCAACAGGGTTTACTCTCCACGGGCCCGTCAATCGGCACCCGGGAAACATCAACAATGCAACGAGGTCAGGCTGTCAGCCGTTGATCTCGATCTTGCGGGGCTTCATCGCCTCGGGCACTTCACGCACCAGGTCGATGTGCAGCAGACCGTTTTTCAGGTCGGCCCCCTTCACCCGCACATAGTCGGCCAGCTGGAAGCGACGCTCGAAGCCGCGTTCGGCTATGCCTTGATAGAGATAGTTACGCTCGGTGTCGGCCTGCTTGTTGCCCTTCACCGTCAGCAGATTCTCCTGGAAGCTCAGCTCCAGCTCTTCCTGGGTAAAGCCCGCCACCGCCATGCTGATGCGGTAATCGCTGTCACCTAGCTGCTCGATGTTGTAGGGGGGGTATCCGGCATTGCCATTGCTGGCGGCAGACTCGATGAGATTGGCCAGACGATCGAAACCGATGGCAGAACGATAGAGCGGAGAAAAGTCGATAGAACGCATAGTATTATCCTCTTTTGAGCGATAACCGATTGCTTGCCCTCCTTATGGACGGGCGCCTGGTCGAAACCTCTGTCGAGCGTTCCGGCCTTGTTATCTATATAGGGGCCCGCTTTCGGCTTTCAAGGGCTCTGATCGAAAAATCTTCTCTCCGCCCATTTGCTGGCTTTTTCCTCATTGGGCTTCCTCCTCCAGTCACAAACATGGCACCCTGAGCGGAGATCTTGAGGAGTCGCATCATGTCCCGTTCCGAACGCCTGCTGGCCCTGCTGCAACTGCTGCGCGGCCACCGCTACGCCATTACCGGCAGCGAGCTGGCCAGCCAGCTTGGTATCAGTCTGCGCACCCTCTATCGGGATATCGCCACCCTGCAGGCACAGGGCGCCCATATCGAGGGGGAAGCGGGTATCGGCTATGTGCTGCGCCCCGGCTTCATGCTGCCGCCGCTGATGTTCAGCGAAGAGGAGCTGGATGCGCTGGTACTGGGCTCACGCTGGGTGGCGGCCCATGCCGATCATGCCCTCAGTACCGCCGCCAGCAGCGCGCTGGCCAAGATAGAGGCCGTGCTGCCCACCGACTACCGCCAACAGCTGCATGCCAATGCCCTGCTGATCGGCACCTCTCGCGGTGACAGCCCCGTCGATGAGGCTCCGCTGCGCAGCGCCATCCGCCAGCAGCGCAAGGTGACCCTGAGCTATCGGGATCTCAAGGAAGCGAGTTCGGAGCGCACCGTCTGGCCCTGTGCCCTCGGCTACTTCGACCAGGTGCGGATACTGGTGGCCTGGTGCGAGCTGCGCCAGGGCTTTCGCCACTTTCGGGTGGACAGGATCAGCGCGATGCGGCTGGAGGCGGAACCTTATCCTGGCAATCGGGAACGGTTGCTCAAGGAGTGGCGCGCCAGCCAGCAGATCCCGCAACCCAGATTCATTGCTGACAGAAACTGACAGCAGGCGGCGCCATGCTGATGGGGTCGGCGCCGATGCGCCATCTCATCAGCAAGGAGCATCACCATGTTAGTCCCCCAGTTCACCATCCTCTACGTTGCCAACCCGACCCGCAGCGCCCTCTTTTACCGCGAGCTGTTCGGCCGCCCACCGGTAGAAGAGTCCCCCACCTTTACCATGTTCGTGTTCGAGTCAGGCGCCAGACTGGCACTCTGGTCCAGCGCCACGGTCGAACCCGCCGTGACCCAAACTGCCGGGGCCATGGAGCTGGCCTTCGCCCTCCCCGATGATGCCGCCGTCGATCGCCAGTCTGCGGAGTGGCAGGCGCGCGGGCTCACCCTGATCCAGGCACCGACCCGGATGGAGTTTGGCTACACCTGTATGGCCCTCGATCCGGACGGCCATCGCCTGCGTCTCTACTGCCCGGCCCCCGAACTGGGTTGAGCCGGCACCATCAAGACAGAGCCATGTTTCACGTGGAACGTGCCCATCCCATCGGCTGTGTTATCATCTGCGCGCATCATTTTATGGATAAACAATGACCACTCGACATAATCCACTGAAACTGTATCAGCCAGATAACTGCACAGCCGATGAACTGAGCGAGAAGCAGTTGGCTCTTTTTGCCCTGCTGCAACTGCGTGAGCAGGAGTTTGGCTTCAACCCCAACGTCATCGTCCACTACCCGGAAGCCGGCTTTCTCGGTACTCCGCTCGATTATCTGGATCAGCTGATCGATGAACAACGGCAGCAGGGCCGCCTCATCAATGAGGTGGTGATACTCACCACGTATCAGGAGCTCTATACCCCTCTCACCCAAAGCGGTTATCAGCACGAGGCCGTTCATATGCCCGCAGGCCCGGATCACACTGCAATCTTCAGAGTGCATTGCGGTTCTCAGCCAGCAGGCAAAACCCTCTATATCGAAGCCGTCAACGAGCAGGATCCCAAAATCCGGCCGACCTTTGTCTTGATGCTGCATGATGAGGATGATGGGCTGCTGGGAGGTATGTCCGGGTCTATCTACTCCACAGACAATCGGCGATACGCCTATATCGGCACTGTGGTGGTGCAACCTGGGCAACCCGCAGGAACCGGCATACGGCTCGCCAATACCGTGCTGGAGTACCTGACGCAGCAAGGGGTTTACGAGGTCAATCTCGGTACCCAGACCGCCGAGCCCTTCTATGCCAAACTGGGCTTCCAGACCATTCACCACATAGTGCCAGCGTTGCGTCACCGCACAGCTAGCGATCGTGCCGAGCTCCCCCACAATCTGGTCATCATGAGCAAACTGCTCTGATAAGGCGCAGACAGGGGATGTAAAAAAGCCGCTCACAGGGAGCGGCTTTTTGCTGTCTGACTGCGTCGATTAGACGTCGAGGTTGGCTACGCGCAGGGCGTTGGTCTCGATAAAGTCACGACGCGGCTCTACTGCGTCACCCATCAGGGTGGAGAAGAGCTGGTCGGCACCGACGGCATCATCGATGGTGACGCGCAGCATGCGACGGGCTTCCGGATCCATGGTGGTTTCCCACAGCTGATCCGGGTTCATCTCACCCAACCCTTTATAGCGCTGGATGTAGATGCCGCGCTTGCCTTCGCCCATCAGCCACTCGACCGCTTCGACGAAGCTGGCGACCGGCTTCACCTTCTCACCACGCTTGATGTAACCGCCTTCCTCGATCAGGTTGGCGATCTCCTTGCCCAGCGAGACCAGCTGACGGTACTCGGAGGATTGCAGGAAGTCGTAGCTGATCGGGTATTCGCGGTCGACGCCGTGCTGACGCACCACGGCGTGCGGCACGAACAGACGGCGCTCTTCATCGCGGCGCACCTGCATCTGGTACTGGATGCCGTGGTTGCTCTCGTTGAGCACGGCTTCCATGCTCTGGCACCAGGCCTGCAGATCGCTCTCGCTGGTCAGCAGTGCTTCGTTCAGTTCCGGCTGATAGATCAGCTGGGTCAGCACGGCTTCCGGCGCACGGCGGGACATGCGGGTGATCAGGTGGGTCACGGCGCGATGCTGGTTGACCAGCCGCTCCAGTGCCTCGCCACCGATGGCCGGAGCGGACTCGTTGACGTGCAGGGTTGCACCATCCAGCGCCATGGCGGTCTGGTACTGCAGCAGCGCATCCTCGTCTTTCAGGTACTGCTCCTGCTTGCCCTTCTTCACCTTGTAGAGCGGCGGCTGGGCGATGTAGACATAACCACGTTCGATGATTTCAGGCATCTGACGATAGAAGAAGGTCAGCAGCAGGGTACGGATGTGCGCACCATCGACGTCCGCATCGGTCATGATGATGATGTTGTGATAGCGCAGCTTGTCCGGGTTGTACTCGTCGCGACCGATACCACAGCCCAGTGCGGTGATCAGGGTGCCCACCTCCTGGGAGGAGATCATCTTGTCGAAACGGGCTTTCTCCACGTTCAGGATCTTGCCCTTGAGGGGCAGGATGGCCTGGTTCTTCCGGTTGCGACCCTGCTTGGCGGAACCGCCAGCAGAGTCCCCTTCCACTATGTAGAGTTCGGAGAGCGCCGGGTCTTTTTCCTGACAGTCGGCCAGCTTGCCGGGCAGACCGGCAATATCCAGCGCACCCTTGCGGCGAGTCAGTTCGCGGGCCTTGCGGGCCGCTTCACGGGCACGGGCCGCATCGATGATCTTGTTGACCACGATCTTGGCATCGCCCGGGTTTTCCAGCAGGAAGTCGGCCAGCTTCTCGCCCATCGCCTGTTCGACAGCGGTCTTCACTTCGGAAGAGACCAGCTTGTCCTTGGTCTGGGAGGAGAACTTGGGATCCGGCACCTTGACGGAGATAACGGCAATCAGACCTTCACGCACGTCGTCGCCACTGGCGGCAGACTTGGCCTTCTTGCTGTAGTCCTCTTTGTCCATGTAGGAGTTGAGGGTACGGGTCAGCGCGGTACGGAAGCCCACCAGGTGGGTGCCGCCATCACGCTGCGGAATGTTGTTGGTGAAGCAGTAGACCCCTTCCTGATAGGCGTCGTTCCACTGCATAGCCACTTCGACGCCGATGCCGTCCTGCTCGGTGGTGAAGTGGAACACCTTCGGATGGATCGGGGTCTTGTTCTGGTTCAGGTACTCGACGAACGCCTTGATGCCGCCTTCGTAGCAGAAGTGCGCCTCGCGGCCGTCACGCTCGTCCATCAGACGGATGGAGACGCCGGAGTTGAGGAAGGAGAGCTCGCGCAGACGCTTGGCCAGGATCTCGTAGTGGAACAGGGTGTCGCTGAAGATGGTCGGGCTCGGCCAGAAGCGCACTTCGGTCCCGGTGGTGGTGGCATCGCCGATCTGCTTGAGCGGAGCCTGCGGCTCACCCAGGTGATAGGTCTGCTCGTAGACGTGACCGTTGCGACGGATGGTCAGCAGCAGCTTGTCAGAGAGCGCGTTTACCACGGAGACGCCTACGCCGTGCAGACCGCCGGACACCTTGTAGGAGTTGTCATCGAATTTGCCGCCGGCGTGCAGCACGGTCATGATGACCTCTGCGGCGGAGCGACCCTCTTCCGGGTGAATGTCGACAGGAATGCCACGGCCGTTGTCACGGACGGAGACGGAACCATCGGAGTGGATCTTGACCTGAATATCGGAGCAGTAGCCAGCGAGCGCCTCGTCAATGGAGTTATCGACCACTTCGAACACCATGTGGTGCAGGCCCGAGCCATCATCCGTATCGCCGATATACATCCCCGGGCGCTTGCGGACCGCATCCAGGCCCTTCAGTACCTTGATATTCGAGGAGTCGTAAGTATTTTCACTCATAGCTTACTCTCTGCCTTCTCTAACGTTTCGGAGATCTTGCCTTGTTCCACGTGGAACAACTTGCAGTCATTCGCATCCATCATGTCTGCGAGCTGACCGGTGTCGATGGCGGTGATGAACACCTGGGACGCACACTGCTTCAGCCTTGCGGCCAGCAAGCGGCGCTTGTCGACATCCAGTTCAGAGGCAAAATCGTCAATTAAAAAAATACAGCCACGGCTGCTATGTTGATTCAAATAGAGCCCTTGGGCCAGTCGCATGGCACAGACCAACAACTTCAACTGACCCCTGGACAAAATATCCTGAGCGGGCACGCCGTTCGCCTTGAGGCGCACATCGGCCTTCTGCGGACCAACGCCCGTGTAACCCAGCGTCCGATCCCGCTCAAACCCCGCCTCCAGCAACTGATTGAGTGGGGTATCTTTTTCCCAGCCTCGATAGAATCCAAGGCTGATGTCGAATTCCGGCAAAAAGTCCGCCGTCATCTCCTTGATCAGGGGCGTAATGGCCTGACAATAACTGGCGCGAAACTCGGCCAGCTCTCCCCCCAACCGCACCAGCTCCTGATCCCAGAACGCCAACTGGCGATACTGGGTGCTCTGGCGCAGCAGTGCATTGCGCTGTTTCAGCAGCCGCCGTACCCGTCCCCACAGGGAGAAGAAGGTCGGTTCCTGATGAAAAACACCCCAGTCGAGCCAGGCCCGGCGAGCCTGGGGCCCGCCGGTCAGCAGGTTGAAGCCATCCGGGTGGATCAGCTGCACCGGCAGCAGCTCGGCCAGCTCGGCCAGGCGCTGGGCCTGGGCACCGGCGATCTTGAGCTGGGTCTCGCCACTCTTGTCCTTGGCGAGGCCGATGGGCACCTGGCGCCCCTCCAGTTCGCACTGGGCGAACAGGGTAAACGCCCTCTCCCCCTGGCGGATGACCCGCCCGGTCAGGTGAGTGCGAAAGGAGCGACCGAGACCGAGGTAGTGAATGGCTTCCAGCACACTGGTCTTGCCACTGCCGTTGCACCCGACCAGGATATTGAGGCCGGGTGACAGCGCGAGACTGGCCTGCTGGATATTGCGAAAGTCGCTGAGCTGGAGTTTGACCAGGGACACGACTAGATCCGCATCGGCATTACCACGTACTGAGCATCCTGACTGTCAAAATCCTCAATAATGGCGCTGCTGATGGAATCGCTCAGGCTGATCCGGATTTGGTCACATTTTAACGTATTCAGCACGTCCAGCACATAAGAGACGTTGAAACCAATCTCCATCTCGCCGGCTTCGTATTGTACGTCAAGCAGCTCTTCGGCTTCTTCCTGTTCCGGGTTGTTGGCGGTGATGCGCAGCAGGTTTTCCTGCAGATTGAGACGCACCCCACGGAATTTCTCGTTGGAGAGAATGGCGGCACGGGCAAAGGCCTGGCGCAGATCCTCACGGCCGGCGATCAGGGCCTTGTCGCTGTTGCGCGGAATGACGCGGCGCCAGTCCGGGAAGCGACCATCCACCAGCTTGGAGGTGAAGATGAAGCCATCCAGCGCAGCGCGCAGGTTGCTACGGCCAATCTGCAGCCGTACCGGCTTGTCTTCCGCTTCCAGCAGGCGCACCAGTTCCAGCACGCCCTTGCGGGGCAGGATAACCTGATGATCGGGCAGCGATTCGCTCACCACCTCGCGGCGGCAGGTCGCCAGCCGGTGACCGTCGGTGGCCACGGTACGCAGGCCATGGCCCTCGCTCTCGAACAGCATGCCGTTCAGGTAGTAGCGTACGTCCTGGCTGGCCATGGAGAACTGGGTCGCGTCGATGAGTTTTTTCAGCTCCAGCTGGCCGATGTCGAACTCGAGCACGGATTCCCAATCCTCGATGTTCGGGTATTCGGTGGCCGGCAGGGTCGACAGGTTGAAGCGGGAGCGGCCGGAACGGATGATCAGGCGCTCGCCTTCGGTATTGAGGCGAATGTCCGCCCCTTCCGGCAGACCGCGACAGATATCCAGCAGCTTGCGCGCCGGTACTGTGGTGCGGCCATCCTGGCTGTCGCTGTTGAGATAGACCTGACCGATCATCTCCACTTCGAGGTCGGTCCCGGTCAGTGACAGCAGACCGTTGCTGACATCCAGCAGCACATTGCCGAGGATCGGCAGGGTCGGTCGGCCACCCAGGGCACCGGACACCAGTTGCAGAGGACGTAACAGGGCCTCACGGCTAATTTCGAGCTGCATCTGTGCTCTCCGTTGTGATTAGGAGTAAAGGTTTCGGATCAGGTTGGCATGTTCAAGCTGCATCTGTGCACTCAGTTCCGTCATCAGGAAGAAAGGGTACGGATCAGGTTGGAATAGTCTTCCTTGATGTCGTGACTCTCTTCCTTCAGCTGCTCGATCTTGCGGCAGGCATGAAGCACGGTAGTGTGGTCACGACCACCAAAGGCATCACCTATCTCCGGCAAGCTATGGTTGGTCAGCTCCTTGGCCAGCGCCATCGCCAGCTGGCGTGGACGGGCAACGGAGCGGGAACGGCGCTTGGAGAGCAGATCCGCCAGCTTGATCTTGTAGTACTCCGCCACCGTCTTTTGAATATTGTCGATGGTGACCAGCTTCTCCTGCAACGCCAGCAGATCGCGCAGCGCTTCGCGCACGAAGTCGATGTTGATGGCGCGACCGGTGAAGTTCGCGTTGGCGATCACCCGGTTCAGCGCCCCTTCCAGCTCGCGCACGTTTGAGCGCAGTCGCTTGGCGATGAAGAAGGCCACTTCGTCCGGCAGGTGGATCTGGTTCTCGTCCGCCTTGCGCATCAGGATGGCAACCCGGGTCTCCAGCTCAGGCGGCTCGATCGCCACCGTCAGGCCCCAGCCGAAGCGGGACTTGAGACGATCTTCCACCCCGTTGATCTCCTTCGGATAGCGATCCGAGGTCAGGATGATCTGCTGGTTGCCTTCGAGCAGGGCGTTGAAGGTGTGGAAGAACTCCTCCTGGGAGCGCTCCTTGTTGGCGAAAAACTGGATGTCATCGATGAGCAGGGCATCGACGCTACGGTAATAACGCTTGAACTCTTCAATGGCGTTATTCTGCAGCGCCTTCACCATGTCCTGCACAAACCGCTCGGAGTGCATGTAGATGACTTTGGCGTCCTGCTTGCGCTCCTTGATGGCGTTGCCGACGGCATGCAGCAGGTGGGTCTTGCCCAGACCGGTGCCGCCATAGAGGAACAGCGGGTTGTAGGCCCCGCCCGGATTGTCAGCCACCTGACGGGCAGCCGCACGGGCCAACTGGTTGGACTTACCCTCGACGAAATTCTCGAAGGTATAGTTCACGTTGGTGTTGCTCTTGTGGTTCGGTTCGGGCTTGGCCTCGGCCTTGCTTTCCCAGCTCTTCTGCGAGTTATTCACAGGATCCGCACCCCGCGCCGGCGCCCTGGCCACCGCGACGGGATGGGGACGATTGCCGATGTCAAAACGCAGGGTGGGGCCATCGACTCCGCAGAGCTCATTGATGATGCCGTTCACCCGGATGAGATACTTGTCTCGAACCCAGTCCAGAACGAAACGATTCGGTGCATACAGGGTCAGAGTATTGTCACTCAACTCCGCTTGAAGCGGCCGGATCCACATGCTGAATTCTGCCGAGGGCAACTCATCTTGCAGCCGGTTAAGGCACTGCTGCCATAGCGAAGCAGTCACTCTAAACTCCCGTCGATTGATTAACTAAAGACCGGCTATTCTACGTTTTTAGCGGCTGGATCTCTAGCCGCGACCTCGCGGATCCAGCAAATAAGATCCTTGACTTTCAAGGATCCAGCAGCCGTGGATCTGATTTCATCCCCAAAGTTACCCACAGCCCGATCCCGTCACCGATGCACCAAAGATCCAGACCTGAAGCGGTTATTTTATATAACCAAATATCATTTATTCTTTATGTTTTATTCCAATAACATCAGCGCAACCCCAGCGTTTACAACTAAAAATACAGAACTACAGAGAGAGAGGAATCACCATGACGTCATCCATCAAGCTGGTCTCCGGCGCCGCCATTCTGCTGGCCGCCCTGTCCGGTCAAGCCATCGCCCAAGAAACCATCAAGGTCGGCATGTCCGGCAAGTACTTCCCGTTCACCTTCGTCAAGCAGGACAAGCTGCAGGGCTTTGAAGTGGACATGTGGAACCAGATCGGCGAGCGCACCGGCTACAAGGTCGAGTTCGTGACCGCCAGCTTCTCCGGCCTGTTCGGCATGCTGGAAACCGGCCGCGTCGACACCATCTCCAACCAGATCACCATCACCGACGAGCGCAAGGCCAAGTACGCCTTCTCCCAGCCCTACGTCTATGACGGCGCCCAGATTGTGGTGCGCAAGGGCAACAGCACCATTCACGGCATCAAGGATCTGGAAGGCAAGAAGGTCGCGGTGAACCTGGGCTCCAACTTCGAAGAGCTGCTGCGCAAGAACGACCCCAACAAGAAGATCGACATCCGCACCTATGACTCCGCCTTCGAGCAGGACGTTGCCCTGGGCCGCATCGATGCCTTCGTGATGGACCGCGTCTCCACCGCCCAGCTGATCAAGGAATCCAAGCTGCCGCTACAACAGGCCGGCGCACCGTTCGAAACCATCGAGAACGCCCTGCCCTTCCTGAAGACCCCGGAAAAGCAGGCACTGCTGAAGAAGGTCGATGACGCCCTCACCGCCATGCGCAAGGACGGTTCCCTGCGTCAGATCTCTGAAAAATGGTTCGCTTCCGACATCACCGACAAATAAATGATGGCATTTGACCTCGAATACACGCTGGGGCTGTTTCCCATCCTGCTCAAGTATCTGGGCACCACGATGGAGATGGCCCTGTGGGGATTCGCATTGGCACTCGTACTGTCGCTGGCCCTGGCGATAGTACGGGTCTTTCGCGTTCCCGTGATCCACTGGCTGGCGATGCTCTATATCTCGTTCTTTCGGGGTACACCGCTGCTCGTCCAGCTGTTCCTGCTCTACTACGGGCTGCCGCAGCTGTTCCCCATCTTCGTGGGAATGGATGCCTTCACCGCCGCCATCGTCGGTTTGACCCTGCACTTTGCCGCCTACATGGCCGAGTCGATCCGCGCCTCCATCATTGGCATCCACAAGAGCCAGATGGAAGCTGCCCTCAGCATCGGCATGAGCCGTTACCAGGCAATGCAGCGGATCATACTGCCGCAGGCGGCCCGCATCGCCACGCCGTCCCTGATGAACTACTTCATCGACATGATCAAGAGCACCTCGCTGGCCTTCACCCTGGGGGTGGCCGAGATCATGGGCAAGGCGCAGATGGAAGCCTCCTCCTCCTTCAAGTTCTTCGAGAGCTTCATGGCGGTGGCCCTGGTCTACTGGGTGGTAGTCATCTTCTTTACCCGCCTGCAGCATCTGCTGGAAGTGCGGCTCAACCGTGCCTATTAGGGGTTTGCCATGACAACGCAACCGACCCGCTTGCAATGCACGCCGGAAGTCCGTTTTAACTCTGCGCCTGTTTAAAGGAGGGCCATCATGATCAAGCTAACCGGCCTCTCCAAGGCATATGACGGCAATCAGGTGCTGAACAGCATCGATCTGGAGGTGAAAAAGGGGGAAATCGTCGTAATCATCGGCCCCTCCGGCACCGGCAAGTCCACCTTGCTGCGCTGCCTCAACCTGCTGGAGACTCCCGACACGGGCACCCTCGCCATTGACGATCTGCAACTCAACCTGGCCAAGGCCAGCGAGCAGCAGGCCATCGAACTGCGCAAGCGCGCCTCCTTCGTGTTCCAGAACTATGCCCTGTTTGCCAACAAGACGGCGCTGGACAACATCGCCGAGGGGCTGATCACCGTCTGGAAACAGCCGAAGGCTGAGGCCCGTGCCACCGCCCTCGGCATCCTCAAGGACATAGGTCTCGCCGACAAGCAGGACGCCTATCCGGCCTCATTGTCGGGCGGCCAGCAGCAACGGGTCGGCATCGGCCGGGCCATGGCGGCTCACTCCAAGGTGATCCTGTTTGACGAGCCCACCTCGGCCCTCGATCCCGAATGGGTCGACGAAGTACTGGGCCTGATGAAGGAGCTGGCTCGCCAGCACCAGACCATGGTGGTGGTAACCCATGAGATTGAATTTGCTCGAGATGTTGCCGATCGGGTGATCTTCATGGAGGGGGGCCGGATCGTGGAACAGGGCCCGCCGGATCAGATATTGGTCGATCCGCAGGATCCCCGCACCCGGGAGTTCCTGCGCAAAGTGCTTAAATAGCTCTCTCTTTGGCGGCATTGCCGCCTTTTTTATTGGAGGATCCTTGTTAAACCCCGGGTTGCCAGTATAATCCGGAGCCCTTGATCCTTCGGATCCTCACGTTCGCCCAAGACCTTTTCAAGGTCGGGGCAGGATGGGAGGGAACGGCGGATTGACTAAAAGCCGAACTCTGTTTAGAATTCGGCCTCTTTTGCTAGTCGTCACACGCTATAGCTGGCGCGTCGGCTAAGTGTGACAATCAAAACTGTACAGAAATACGGAATCGAATCATGAAACGTACTTTTCAACCGTCCAACCTGAAGCGCAAGCGCTCTCACGGTTTCCGCGCCCGCATGGCAACTGCCAACGGTCGTAAAGTTCTGGCCGCTCGTCGTGCCAAGGGTCGTGCCCGCCTGGTAGTCTAATGCCTACCCAGCACGCCTTTTCTCGGGAGTTACGTCTGTTAACTCCCGAACACTTCAAACGCGTTTTCGCCGAGCCTGTCCGGGCCGCTTCTCCGCAGATTACACTTCTCGCCTCTCCCAATTCGCTCGAACACCCTCGCCTTGGTCTCGCCGTGCCCAAAAAAGCACTCAAGCGTGCCGTCTGGCGCAACCGTGTAAAACGGGTGGTTCGGGAAAGTTTCCGCCTCAATCAAGCCAATCTGCCCGCTATCGACATCGTCGTGATCGCCAAGGCCGGGGTGAAGGAGATGGATAACGAGGAACTGTTCAAGTTACTGGAAAAGCTATGGCGCACTCTGTCACGCCGTTGCAATGGGTAGCTGTCAAACTGATACGCCTGTATCAGCTAATCATTAGCCCGCTGCTCGGGCCGCGCTGCCGTTTCACCCCGACTTGTTCCCAATTTGCGATAGAAGCAATCCGACTTCACGGTTTCATAAAAGGCGTTTGGTTAGCCAGCAAACGTCTATTAAAATGCCATCCCTTATCCGAGGGTGGTTATGACCCGGTTCCGCAACCAAAGCGAAGAAACTGAAGACTATGGAATCACAACGCAATCTCATCCTGATCGGTTTGCTGTTCGTGAGCTTTTTGCTCTGGCAACAGTGGGAGTCCGACAAGGCTCCGAAGCCGGCCCCGACTACCGTGGCCCAAACCGAACATTTCGTACCTGAAGCCGGTCAGACCGGTGATATTCCTCAGGTTTCCGAGCAAGCCAACGCGAACACCGCACGCAAGCTGATCACCGTCACCTCCGACGTGCTCAAGCTGACCCTGGATACCCAGGGTGGTGACATCGTCTCTGCCGAACTGCTGGCCCACAAGCTGGAAGAAGGCAAGGATCAACCGTTCGTACTGCTGACCAGTCAGCCTGAGCACCTCTATGTTGCCCAGAGCGGTCTGGTGGGTCGCAATGGCCCGGACAGCCAGCCCCAGGGTCGTCCCACCTATGAAGCCGCCCAGACCAGCTACCAGCTGGCCGACGGTCAGGATCAAGTCGTCGTCCCGATGACCTGGACCGACAGCAAGGGCGTGGTTTTCACCAAGGAGTTCGTCCTCAAGCGTGGTGACTACGCAGTCGGCGTCGACTACAAGATCGACAACAAGTCTGCCGAGCCGGTTCAGGTGCAGTTCTACGGTCAGCTGAAGCAGACCGTGGCCACGCCGAAAGACCAGCAGGGTCACGCCATGGTGGCTAGCGCCTACCGCGGTGGTGCCTTCTCCAGCGAAGATACCCGCTACAAGAAGTACACCTTCGACGAGATGAAGGATGCCGATCTGAACAAGACCACCAAGGGTGGTTGGGTCGCCATGCTGCAACACTACTTCGTCTCCGCCTGGGCACCGAATGCCGACGATACCAACAGCTTCTACAGCCGCGTGATCCCTAGCAAAGACCAGGCCATCATCGGCTACAAGGCGCCGCTGGTTGACATCGCTGCCGGCCAGCAGGCCGAAGTGACCAGCAAGCTGTGGGTCGGTCCCAAGCTGCAAGACCAGATGGCCAAGGTGGCCAACCACCTCGACCTGACCGTCGACTACGGCTGGCTCTGGTTCATCGCCCAACCGCTTCACTGGCTGCTGACCGTGTTCCACGGCTTCGTCCAGAACTGGGGTCTGGCCATCATCATGCTGACCCTGCTGGTGCGTGGCGTCATGTTCCCGCTGACCAAGGCCCAGTACACCTCCATGGCCAAGATGCGCATGCTGCAGCCCAAGCTGGCCGCCCTGCGCGAGCGCTTCGGCGACGATCGCCAGAAGATGTCTCAGGGCATGATGGAGCTGTACAAGAAGGAGAAGGTCAACCCGCTGGGTGGCTGTCTGCCGATCCTGGTGCAGATGCCGATCTTTATCGCCCTCTACTGGGCACTGATGGAGTCCGTCGAGCTGCGCCACGCGCCGTTCGCCCTGTGGATCACCGACCTGTCGGTGAAGGACCCCTTCTTCGTACTGCCGATCCTCATGGGCGCCTCCATGTGGTATCTGCAGAAGATGAGCCCGACCACCATTACCGACCCGATGCAGCAGAAAGTGATGCAGTTCATGCCGATCATCTTCACTTTCATGTTCCTCTGGTTCCCGGCAGGTCTGACCCTGTACTGGCTGGTGAGCAACGTCATCTCCATTACCCAGCAGACCATCATCTATCGTCAGCTGGAGAAGAAAGGCCTGCATACCCGCAGCTAATCGCTCCCGATGGCAAGATGGATGACAAAAGAGGCGGCCTTCGGGCCGCCTTTTTTATTACAATGACCCCACAGCTGTGAACCATCAGCGAACAAATGAGCCAAGCAAGATGACTACAGATACCATCGTGGCCCAGGCCACCGCCCCCGGCCGTGGCGGCGTCGGCATAGTCCGCGTCTCCGGCCCCGCCGCCGAACAGGTCGCCGAGATAGTGCTCGGCAAGCTCCCCCGGGTGCGTTACGCCGAATATCTGCCGTTCAGGGATGAGCAAGGCCAGCCGCTGGATCAGGGTATCGCCCTGCTGTTCAAGGCCCCCAACAGCTTCACCGGCGAAGACGTGCTGGAGCTGCAGGGCCATGGCGGCCCGGTGATCATGGACATGCTGGTGCGCCGCATCCTGCAGATAAAAGGGCTGCGCCCTGCCCACCCCGGCGAGTTCAGCGAGCGCGCCTTCATGAATGACAAACTGGATCTGGCCCAGGCCGAGGCCATCGCCGACCTTATTGAAGCCTCCAGCGAGCAGGCCGCCCGCAGTGCCATGCACTCCCTGCAGGGGCAGTTCTCCGGCAAGATCCAGCAGCTGGTGGAGAGCCTCACCAGGCTGCGCATCTATGTGGAAGCCGCCATCGACTTCCCGGACGAGGAGATCGATTTTCTCTCCGACGGCAAGGTGGCGGGGGATCTCTACGCCATCATGGACGAACTGGATGCGGTGCGCGGCGAAGCCAAGCAGGGCGCCCTGCTGCGGGAAGGGATGAAGGTGGTGATCGCCGGTCGCCCCAACGCCGGCAAATCGAGCCTGCTCAACGCCCTGGCCGGGCGCGAGTCCGCCATCGTCACCGAGATTGCCGGTACCACCCGCGACGTGCTGCGCGAGCATATTCATCTGGATGGCATGCCGCTGCACATCATCGACACCGCCGGCCTGCGCGACACCCAGGACAAGGTGGAGCAGATCGGCATCGAGCGTGCCTGGGCCGAGATTGAGCAGGCCGATCGGGTGCTGTTCATGGTGGATGGCACCACCACGGATGCGGTCGACCCGCGGGAGATCTGGCCGGAATTTGTTGATCGGTTGCCAAAAAAGATCGGCCTCACCGTCATTCGCAACAAGGCCGACCTGACCGGCGAAGATCTGGCACCGAGTCAGGAGCTGGGCCACGCCGTCTACCGCATCTCCGCCAAGACCGAGCTGGGGCTGCCCGCCCTGCGCGAGCACCTGAAGGCCTGCATGGGCTTCCAGGGCAACACCGAGGGGGGCTTCATGGCCCGCCGCCGCCATCTGGATGCGCTGGAGCGCGCCGCCGAGCGGCTGCTGGTGGCCAAGGAGCAGCTGGAGGTGTTCGTGGCCGGCGAGCTGGTGGCCGAAGAGCTGCGCCTGGCGCAGGAGTCACTCAGTGAGATCACCGGCGAATTCAGCTCCGACGATCTGCTGGGTCGCATCTTCTCCAGCTTCTGTATCGGCAAGTAATGTGGTGAAAAATCAGCAATAAAAAGCAGCCAGAAAGAACATAAGACATTGTAAATGCTGGACTTTGTTTTTTACTGGCTGTTCTTGCCTGATCTTGTTTCGTGAGAATTTACCCCGAGAGTACCCCGAAGTAACCTCTTGGGGTACTTTTGGGGGACACTCATGAAGATCAGCATCGAATACCGCGCACCGGACGCCGAAGGCAAGCGCACTGCGCGCTTAACCTACTACGCCGGCTCCTACCTTGACCCAACCACGGGCATCCGCAAGCACAAGCGCAGCAGAGAGAGCCTGGATCTCTTCCTGTACGACAAGCCACGTACCCCGGCACAGCGGCTTCACAACAAAGAAACCCAGCGAGCAGCCGAAGCCATCCGCGCCAAGCGGCTCTTCGAATACGAGACCGGCAAACACCACCTGGATATCTCGAACGCCCACAAGGCCAGCTTCTTTGAGTACTTCCAGGAAGTGACCGACCAAAAGGCGGCAGGCAGCAAGAGCAACCATTCCATCTGGGTGTCTACCCTTAAGCATTTGCGCCAGTTCCATAAACTGCCGGAGCTGACTTTCGAGGAGGTAGATCAGCTGTTCCTGGAGGGGTTTCGGCATTACCTGATGCACAAGGCCCGCACCAAAAGCGGCACGCCACTGAGCCGCAACACTCAAAGTGCCTATTTCAACAAGTTGAGGGCAGCCCTGAACCAGGCAGAGCAGGAGCGGCTGCTACCGGATAATCCGGTACGGCGTGTCAAAGCCATCCAGGGAGAGAAGAACAAGCGCGTTTACCTGACCGAAGACGAGGTACGAGCCCTGGCCCAGGCCGAGTGCCGCTACGACGTTCTTAAGCGTGCCTTTCTTTTCTCCTGCTGCACTGGCTTGCGCTGGTCCGACATTCACAAGCTGACCTGGGCAGAGCTTGAGCCCTTCTACGGCCATTACCGAATCGTCTTCACCCAGAAGAAGACCAGCGGCCTGCAATACCTGGATTTGAATGACATGGCGATGCAGCTGATGGGGCGCCCAGGCAAGACATCTGAGCGGATCTTCAAGGGCCTGAAATACTCGGCCTGGCACAACATGGAACTCACCCGGTGGGCATTGCAGGCGGGTATAACCAAGAAGGTCACCTTCCACAGCGCACGCCATTCCTTCGCCGTCATCCAGCTTAACCGTGGCGTCGATATCTATGCCCTCTCCCGCTTGCTGGGGCACAGTGAGCTGAGAACTACCGAGATCTATGCCGACATCCTTGAATCGCGGCGTAGAGATGCCATGCTCGATTTTCCCAACGTATTGGAGTGATAGAAGATGGGACGCACCCTCGAAGAAATTCTGGCCAGTGAAAAGCCTGAGGTAATTGCAGCCGCTAGGCAGCAGGCGGAGCAGTTGCTTGGCCAGTTACCAAAAGAGGCAGAACCTGGCCAGGAAGAGCCAACAAAAGCGCCGGCGCCACCCAGCGCTGGCGTAGATGATCTTAGATAATCTAGATCGGATCTCAGGATCGCCCTGCAGCCCAAGTGGCACCTGGGTTTAACTGATTAGGCCTGTGACCAATATCGTGAACTTTGTGACCACTTTCGTGATGGTCTGTGACCATTATCGTGATAGCGCTGGCCGGCCTATGGTGAACCGCCCCTTGGAACGTTCGCTGATAAACCAGCCCAATTCGGCTAGCTCACCCAATGCCTTACGGACTCGCGATTGCCGCTTGCGGTGGGTAGCCATGCTGGCTTCCTCAGGAAAAATATAAGCAACCAAAGTGTCTAACTGCACCACTCTACTCTGACCACCATCCACCCAGGCACATAGCCGCTGATGCAACAATCTGGCAATGCTGCCTTTCAGGCGCCGCACTTCTGTCATGTCGATACGAACATGGCGGCCAGAGCCCATAATGGCGGAGGTCAGCAAAGGATTGAGCGCCACAAAGAGCCCGTCGGTCAGGGCGTCGCTGACATAGTTCGCCAGCAGGCGAAAACCGCTGCGCTGGCCTGACACCTGCGCTATCACCGACACCTTCCACAACCGCTCGACACAGCGGCGCACCGTGTTGGTGTCACGAGGGTTGGCGTAGCCAACCTCCTTGGCCAGTTTGCGCAGGCTGCTTTTGACCACCAAGACATCCTGCTGGTCGGCAGTCCCACGAAGCTGAAGCAGGTCTCGCAGTATCTCTCCGGTTTCACCCTGCGCAACAGGCTCAATCTTGCAACTTTGTGATTCAAGCCCAGCCAGGGCAACCAGCCCCTGAAGCACGCGAAGGTCATCGGCACCCAGCGGCTCTGGCCCGGAAAACTCAATCTGATTGCCCCCACCGAATCGATACACCACATCCAGCTTGTCTCGGCGGCGCTGGCCAGGAGAGATAGCTCTGAACAATCCTGGCGCCAGACAGTGCATATGGTCGTGCCGGGCATGGGTCAATTCAAAGCAAGGCACGTTTGCCTCCCGCTCGGCGTGTTACGTCCAACCTGACGGGGTTCAGCACGCCGCCCTCTCCCCGCATCAGCCAGCGCTCTGGTAACGGCGGCACATAATTGCTTTTACTGACCCCAAACCGCACATAGTGCTGGCTCTGCTCCGCTGATACCCCCAGCTGCTGCGCCTCCTTCCTGGTCATGGTGGCGAGGTAGCCCTGCCAACGCACATTGTCTACCAGCACAGACGAACCACGGCTGGCCTGCTGCTGATCGCCAACCTCCTGGAAGGCGGCCAGCTTGCTGGTGTGGTGCAAAAACAGCACGGCGCATCCCTGCCCCATGGCCAGCCGCTCCAGCTGACCCAGCACCTGCGTCATGGCACAGGTCGCGTTCTCGTCGGCATCGTGAAAGCGCCGCAGGGTGTCGATAACTATCAACCTCACGCCCTCAGCCCAAAGGGCAATCACATCTAACCATTGGCTATCCAACAGGTTGGGGCTAGCACCCTGAAGCGGTATCAACCTAAGGTCGCACTCAAGCGCCGCACGCTGCCCTGCATCAAGGTTCTGACCCAAGGCAAATAACCGGTGATGTAACACCGGCAGAGGATCCTCGGCAGGCAGGTAGAGCACAGCTCCCTGTTCCAGCTTGCCAAGCTCAAAGCAGTCCGGTCCGCCGGCTATCTGCATTGCCAACTGCAGTGCCAGCATGGATTTACCGGCACCGCCTGGTGACACCAAGGCCCCGACACAGCCCACCGGCAGCCCCGGCAGGACAAAATCAATTGGCTTGGGAGGTTCCGTAAAGGCCGCCTGAAGATCCAGGGGCCAGTGAGATGCAATGAGATCCTGCGCCACACCCGCCTCACAGCCGCCCATTGCGGGCTTGCCGCACGTGCTTGGCTACATGCTCGGAGAGCTCTGCGTCTGGGGAGATACGGTGAGAGAGCAACCAGTCCAGCAGCTCATCACGCTTAAAGTAGATCTTCTTACCCTGGGGCTTGTAATACGGCAGGCGTTTTTCGCTAGTCAGCCGGTACACATAACCAACCGACACCCCCAACAGCTCGGCACATTCTTCGGCACAAAGCACCTCCTTGTGCGCCTGCCCCTGCTGGCGCACCAGCTGTTTCAGCTCATGGAGCTCTTTCAGGATTGCCCCGTTAGGATCGCTGTAAACTGACGGATTTTGCTCACGCATGCAGATGATCTCCTAGTTACAAACATCAGCATGCAAGAGCGTACCGGGGGCCTGGCGAAATCCTCGTCGCTGTAGTTGTCCGATTTGGGCACCAGGAGCGTTTTTTGCGGAGGGAAAACTTTCACATGTGAAAGTCACACATCAAAGTTCATCGTCATTGATGCAAAAAATATCGGGTTTTGTATTGACGGAACAGAGTCTCATCATAGACACTGGCTAAAGCATCATTAACGATGACGAGAATTTTTGTGAGATTAAAGCTGCATCAAATAGCCACAATCAGCGCCGGTTATCCGTTTCGCGGCAAGATCCCTGAGTATCCCGAGGGGAATCTGACCGTGGTGCAGATGAAAGACACCTCGTCAGTGTTTGGTGTCGATTGGATGAACTGCGTGCGCAGTGAAGCAACGGGCAAGAAAGCGCCGTACTGGCTGCAAACCGGGGATATTCTGGTCGCGGCGCGAGGCAACCAAAACTATGCCGTACTGGTGGATACCCGGCATGCCCTAATGCCAGCTGTTGCGGCCCCTCACTTTTATGTGGTGCGGCCACAACCTGATGCACTGATACCGGAATTCCTTGCCTGGCAGCTCAATCAGCTGCCCTGCCAGCGTTACTTCGAACTGCATGCCGAAGGCACCCTCACCAAGAGCATTCGCCGTACCGTGCTGGAAGAGGCCCCCATCGCAGTCCCGCCACTCACCAGGCAACGCGGTATCATCGCCATGGCCCATACCCTGCGCGAAGAACAGCGGCTGCTAGAAAAGTTCATCGAGAACGGCGAGCGCATGATGAATGCCATAGCCGCAGACTTATTCAACAAGGAGGTAGGGTCATGAACAAGCAGCACGAGTCCTTCGAGGCATTAAAGGTGATCAGCTCAGACGGGAGCGAGTTTTGGTCGGCCAGAGCACTGGCACCACTACTGGATTACAAAGACTGGAGAAACTTCCTCAATGTTATCCAGAAAGCCAAACAGGCTTGTGAGAGCAGTGGCCATGCCATTGCAGACCATTTCGTTGATACCACCAAAATGGTTGCTCTGGGCTCAGGCTCACAACGCCCCCTAGATGATATCCAGCTCTCCCGTTACGCCTGCTACCTGGTGGTACAAAATGGCGATCCATCCAAACCCGTCATAGCAGCAGGGCAAACCTACTTTGCCGTACAGACCCGCCGCCAGGAGCTCGCCGACGACGAAGCCTTCAAGCAACTAAGGGAAGACGAGAAACGCCTATTCCTGCGTAACGAACTGAAAGAGCATAACAAGCAACTGGTCGAAGCGGCACAGCAGGCGGGTGTGGCAACAGGCCTGGATTTCGCTATCTTCCAAAACCACGGCTATCAGGGCCTGTACGGCGGCCTGGACCAAAAGGCCATTCACGCCAAAAAAGGGCTGAAGAAAAGCCAGAAGATCTTGGATCACATGGGCTCCACCGAGCTGGCTGCCAACCTCTTTCGCGCCACCCAAACAGAAGAAAAGCTGCGCCGCGATCAGGTTCAGGGCAAACGCCAGGCCAATGAAACGCACTTCGAGGTTGGCCGAAAGGTACGCCAAACCATAGCCGAGTTGGGGGGCACCATGCCCGAGAACCTGCCCACACCGGACAACAGCATCAAACAAATAGAATCTGCCGCCAAAAAGCTGCAGGACACATCGTCAGAGGATTAAGCAGTGACCGACAAAATCAACCAAGACAGCATTAACAAAGCCCTGTGGGCCGCCTGTGACACCTTTCGCGGCACCATCAGCGCCGACACCTACAAAGACTTCATCCTCACCATGCTGTTTTTGAAGTACATCTCCGATGTATGGCAAGACCACTATGACGACTACAAAGCCGAATACGGTGACGAGCCACAGCTCATCGAAGAGATGATGAAAAACGAGCGCTTTGTGCTGCCCAAGCAATCCAGCTTCTACGCCCTTTGGGATCGCCGCCATGAACCCGGTAACGGCGAGCGCATTGACCAAGCCCTGCACGCCATTGAAGAAGCCAACGGCACCAAACTCAAAGACGCCGGCAAAAGCGTGTTCCAGGACATTTCGTTTAACACCGACAAGCTGGGTGAAGAAAAGCAGAAAAACACCATTCTGCGTCATCTGCTGGAAGACTTTGCCAAGCCTGAGCTCAACCTCAAGCCCAGCCGCGTTGGCACCCTGGATGTGATCGGCAACGCCTACGAATATCTCATCAAAAACTTTGCGGCCAGCGGCGGCCAGAAAGCCGGTGAGTTTTATACCCCGCCGGAGGTCTCAGACCTCATCGCCGAGCTACTGGCTCCCGAGCCCGGCATGAGCATCTGTGATCCGGCCTGTGGTTCTGGCTCCCTCTTGATGAAGTGTGGCCGCAAAGTGGTGGCCAACCACGGCAGTAAGCAATACGCCCTCTATGGCCAGGAGGCTATTGGCTCTACCTGGTCACTGGCCAAGATGAACATGTTCCTGCACGGCGAAGACAACCACAAAATCGAATGGGGCGACACCATCCGTAACCCCAAGCTGCTGGATAAAAACGGCGAGCTGATGCTGTTTGATATCGTCACCGCTAACCCGCCGTTCTCCTTGGATAAATGGGGTCACGACGAAGCCGAGCACGACAAGTTCAGCCGCTTTCGCCGGGGCGTACCGCCAAAAACCAAAGGCGACTATGCGTTCATCCTGCACATGATTGAAACCCTCAAACCCCAAAGCGGCCGCATGGCGGTAGTGGTGCCCCACGGCGTGCTGTTCCGGGGTTCAAGCGAGGGCAAAATCCGCCAAAAACTGATTGACGAAAACCTACTTGACGCGGTGATTGGCCTGCCGGAAAAGCTGTTCTTCGGCACCGGCATTCCCGCCGCTATCCTGGTGTTCCGTAAAGACAAGTTCGACGACAAAGTGCTGTTTATCGACGCCAGCCGCGACTTTAAGCCAGGTAAAAACCAAAACCAGCTCACCGACGACAACATCAAGAAAATCGTCGCCACCTACAATGGCGGCGCCAATGTCGACAAATACGCCTACGTAGCCAGTCTCGAAGAAATCAAAGAGAACGACTACAACCTCAATATCCCCCGCTATGTCGATACCTTTGAAGAAGAGGAAGAGATCGACCTGATGGCTGTGCGCGCCGAGCGTGAACAACTCAAAACACAACTGACCGAGCTGGAAACCGAGATGACCAAGTATCTGGAGGAGCTAGGTTATGGTGCCTAAGGGGTGGAGTCTAAGGAAAGTGCGAAAAAGTCCTTGATGTGAGATCATGAACCCCACTTGGCATCAGGGATGAGGTTCAGCATGAGTCACCAGCTCACCTTCGCGGACTGCGAGTTCAATGGCAAACGCCGTAAAACCCGTAAAGAGATATTCTTGGCTCGCATGGAGGCTGTGTAGATTAGCCCCTTGAAGATCCAGACACTTCGCCCCTCTTAACTTAAGAGGTAGTCTTGGAACTATGTTCAGTACTAGTCGCAACGAGAAGATGGTCGAAGTGTTAACAGGAGCCGAGCGCCGTCGACGCCGGACTCCGCAAGAAAAAATCACCATGGTGCAGCAGACCTTTGAGCCCGGTATGACCGTCTCTCATGTCGCGCGCTTGCACGATGTCAACGCCAACCAGCTCTTCAAATGGCGCAAACAATTCCAGGAAGGGTCTCTCACCGCGATCACCGCCGGTGAGGATGTTGTTCCAGCCTCAGAGCTGGCTGCTGCCATCAAGCAGATCCGAGAACTCCAGCGACTGCTCGGGAAGAAGACCATGGAGAACGAGATCCTCAAAGAAGCTGTGGAGGTTGGTCGAGCAAAAAAATGGATTGCGCATGCGCCCTTGTTGCCGGGGGACGACGATTAGGGGCGGTGAGCCAAGCCCTTGGTGTATCGCGTGCGCAGCTATCCGTTCATGTTCATCGAAAACCTGGTTGGCGAGATGGCCGGCAGCATCGCCAACGCGATGACAGCGCCTTGCTTGCCCGGATCATGGGCGCGCTGGCAGAGCTCCCCTCCTATGGTTATCGGCGAGTCTGGGCGCTGTTACGACGTCAGTCAGAGGCCCAGCGACTGTCCGTCGTCAACGCCAAGCGGGTATATCGCGTCATGCGCGATCATGGCCTGCTGCTGGAAAGAAAACCGGCGGTTCCCTTGGCTCAGCAGGCACATAAGGGGCGTGTCGCCGTCAACGAGAGCAATCGACGCTGGTGCTCGGATGGCTTTGAGTTTCGCTGTGATAACGGCGAAAAACTACGAGTCACCTTCGCCATGGACTGCTGCGACAGGGAAGCCTTGGACTGGGCTGCCAGCACCGGGGGTTACGACAGTGACACGGTACAAGATGTCATGCTGCGCGCGGTCGAACGTCGCTTCGGGGATGTGTTGCCGGCCTCGCCGGTGGAATGGCTGACAGATAATGGCTCGGCGTACCGGGCCCATGAGACCCGCGCGTTCGCACGAGAAATCGGGTTGGAGCCCAGAACAACGGCGGTGAGGAGTCCACAGAGCAACGGTATCGCGGAGAGCTTCGTGAAGACGATGAAGCGAGACTATATCGAGATGATGCCGAAACCGGATAGCCGAACAGCGGTAGGCAATTTGGCGATCGCGTTCGAGCATTACAACGAGCACCACCCGCACAGCGCCTTGGGGTATCGTTCCCCTCGGGAATATCTGCGCAGTCGGGTATCACAACCCTAAGCGGGAAAGAGTGTCTGGATCTATGGGGTCAAATCCAC
>NZ_NEVB01000232.1:0-22050 GCF_002259925.1 Aeromonas sp. A35_P
GCTCAAGGCCCTGCTGGAGGAGCGCAACACCACCAAGGCCGCCGAACGACTCGCCATGAGCCAGCCGGCCGTCAGTCGGGCGCTGGCCCGTTTGCGTCTGCTCTATGATGATCCCCTGCTGATACGCACCCCCCAGGGCATGGAACCCACCGCCCGGGCGGAGGCCTTGCTGCTGCCGCTGCGGGAGATCCTGCACGACATCGAGCAGACCTTCAGCCCGCCCGAGCAGCTCGACCCCGCCCAGTTCGACGGGGTGCTGCGCATCGGGGCCCACACCTATGTGGAGTACGTGATGATGCCGAGCCTGCTGGCCCGGTTGCAGCAGCAGGCGCCCAACCTGCGCATCCACATGGTGCCGCTCAATGCGGACTACGAGAGCCAGCTCGACGAAGGGGTCATCAGCATGGTGATCAGCAAACAGGACGAGGTACCCGGCCGTTTTCGCCGCATCCCGCTGTTCGAGGACAAGCTGATCTGCGCCGCCCATCGCAGCCATCCGCTGCAGGGCCAGGTGCTGTGCATCGAATCCTTCGCCAAGGCCCAGCACCTGCTGGTCGCCCCGCGCGGCAGCGAAGGGGGCATCGTCGATGATCTGCTGGCCGCCCACGGCATGACCCGGCACACCCCCTTGATCGTGCAGAGCTTTCTGGCCGCCCCCTTCATCCTGCCCTGTGCGCCTCTGCTGCTCACCTCCCCCGCCCGGGTGCTGCGTCCGCTGATGCCGCTGCTGGATCTGGTGGAGTACGAGACCCGCTTCGCCCTGCCCACCTTCGAGGTGAGCCTCATTCGCCATCGTCGCGACGACAACGCCATGCTCAACTGGTTCGAATCCGAACTGCACCTCTGGTGTCGCACCCAGAGCGAACTCTGATGCCCACCGGCGCGCCCTGCGCCGGGCACTTTCTCCCTCCTTCCAGGCCCGACCAGCACCTCGCCCCACCTCCCCCATACGCATCGGCGTTGCCTTGAGATCGCCACAATGCCAGAATCGGGCCTCTTCTTGATTTCCCGTTTCAGGACTCAAGTTTCGGCTTTCCGGGCCCATGCCCGCAGACAAAGGACTCCCCATGGCCACCACCCTCTATGGCATCAAGAACTGCGACACCATCAAGAAAGCCCGCAAGTGGCTGGAGCAGGCCGGCATCGACTACCGCTTTCACGACCACAGGGCCGACGGTCTGAACCCGGCCGACCTCGACCGCTGGCTGGACCAGCTTGGCTGGGAGGCGCTGCTCAACAGCCGCGGCACCACCTTTCGCGCCCTGCCGGAGGAGGCCAAACAGGGGCTCGACACCGCCAAGGCCCGCGCCCTCTTGCTGGAGCACCCGGCCATGATCAAGCGCCCGCTGCTGGACAAGGACGGCGAGCTGACCCTGGGCTTCAAGGCCGATCACTACCAATCCCTCTTCTCTCGTTAAGGAAAAACGATGTCGGATGTCATCGCACTGGCCAAGGATCTGATCCGCCGCCCCTCCGTTACCCCGCTGGATGAAGGGTGTCAGACCCTGATGGCGGAGCGCCTCGCCAAGCTCGGCTTCGTCATCGAGCCCATGGTGTTCGAAGACACCACCAACCTCTGGGCTCGCCGCGGCAGCGAGGGGCCGCTGTTCTGCTTCGCCGGCCACACCGACGTGGTGCCCGCCGGCCCGCTGGACAAATGGCATACCCCGCCGTTCGAGCCGACCATCCAGGATGGCGTGCTGTACGGGCGCGGCGCCGCCGACATGAAGGGCTCGCTGGCCGCCATGGTGGTGGCGGTCGAGCGCTTCGTCGCCGAGCATCCGGATCACGCCGGGTCGATTGCCTTCCTCATCACCTCCGACGAGGAGGGGCCCTTCATCAACGGCACCACCCGGGTGATCGACACCCTGGAAGCGCGCCAGGAGAAGATCCGCTGGTGCATCGTCGGCGAGCCCTCCTCCACCGCCGTGGTGGGGGACGTGGTGAAGAACGGCCGACGCGGCTCCATCACCGGCGATCTGCTGGTGCGCGGGGTGCAGGGCCACGTCGCCTACCCCCATCTGGCGGACAACCCGATCCACAAGGCGGCTCCGGCGCTGGCCGAGCTCGCCGCCATCGAATGGGATCAGGGCAACGCCTACTTCCCGCCCACCAGCTTCCAGATCGCCAACATCCAGGCGGGCACCGGTGCCTCCAACGTCATTCCCGGCGAACTGCACGTCCAGTTCAACTTCCGCTTCAGCACCGAGCTCACCGATGCCGCGATCCGCGAGCGGGTCGAAGCCCTGCTCGAGCGGCACGGTCTGGATTACCAGATCAAGTGGACCCTCTCCGGCCAGCCCTTCCTCACCGACACCGGCAAGCTGCTGGCGGCGGCGGTTTCTGCCATCGAGGCGGTGAACGGCCAGCAGCCGGCCCTGCTCACCACGGGGGGAACATCCGATGGGCGCTTTATCGCCCCCACCGGGGCCGAAGTCATTGAGCTGGGCCCGGTCAACGCCACCATTCACAAGGTGAACGAGTGCGTGAAGGCGGACGACCTGGATCTCCTGGCTGACATGTACCAAGGGGTGCTCGCGAGGTTGCTGGCATGACCCAGGATCAGCTGCTGGGCCAGGATGAGGGTCACCTCATCCTGGTGGGGCAAGGCCCGCACCGGCTGACGGCCGCCACCGCGGCGGCCTTCAACGACATGCAGGTGGCCGCCGCCCACGCCGGCTTCAACCTGCAGCCCGCCTCCAGCTGGCGGGGCTTCGAGCGCCAGCTCGCCATCTGGAACGGCAAGTGGCGCGGCGAGCGCCCCCTGCTCGATGCCCACAGCCAGCCCATCGACGCCCTGCAACTGAGCGACGAGGAGCGGCTGCACGCCATCCTGCACTGGAGCGCCCTGCCCGGCACCAGCCGCCACCACTGGGGCACCGATCTCGACATCTACGACCCGGACTGCCTGCCTGCCGGCACCAAACTGGCGCTGGAGCCCTGGGAGTATGAAGAGGGAGGCTGGTTTGCCGACTTGAGCGAGTGGCTGGAGGATCGCATGAACGACTTCGGCTTCTTCCTGCCCTATGCCAAGCCGGCCGGTGCCGGCAGCGGCGTCGCCTACGAGCCCTGGCACCTCAGCTTTGCACCTGAGTCCCGTGAGCAGCGGCTCGACCCGGCCGCGCTGGCACTTTGCCTGCAACAGGCGGATATTGAAGGCAAGGCGACCATATTGGCCAACCTCGACGAGATCCTGGCCCGCTATGTCACCCTGGCCACCGACGAAAGGAGTAGCACATGAACCTCTGGCTCTGGATAGGCTTGCCCCTGCTCTTCCTGCTCGGCCTGTTTCTCAACGCCATCAAGGACATGAAGCGACTGGAGAAAGAGCTGCCCCGCTACAAGGACAAGATCCGGGAAGTGAAGGACGACGAGGACGACTGACGACCTCCGTCAGCAGGGGCCCGGCGTGGGCCCCTGCCGTTTGCTGCCCGCTGCGGCGCCCGTCTTCTCTCATGTGTCCATTTTGTGAACATCATCACGTTGCCGACCTCTCTGATCACCCCACTGACCCCCTTTTGATGGCCAGAACCCTTCGCAGCAATCGCACTGAAAATGTAAAAAACTGCAAATAAATGCACAATTAAGCCACACGGAGCCGGTCAAACTGCATATAATGTGCCTGATTTGCATTTTGACAGAAGGAGTTCGCCATTGGATGCCGTCACCATCAACAGTTTCTTCCTCGTCGCGGCCTTGTTGGTGGGTGCCAGTGTCCTGTTGAGCGCGCTCTCCTCCCGTCTCGGTATCCCCATCCTGGTGCTCTTCCTCGCCGTCGGCATGCTGGCCGGTGAGGACGGCCCCGGCGGCATCCACTTCGCCGACTACTCCATCGCCTACCTGGTGGGCAACCTGGCGCTCGCCATCATATTGCTGGACGGCGGCATGCGCACCCGGGTCTCCTCGTTTCGGGTCGCGCTCTGGCCCGCCCTGTCGCTGGCCACGGTCGGGGTGGCCATCACCACGGGCCTCACGGGCCTCGCCGCCGCCTGGCTGTTTGACCTCAACCTGATGCAGGGGATGCTGATCGGCGCCATCGTCGGCTCCACCGATGCGGCGGCGGTCTTCTCCCTGCTCGGCGGGCGCAGCCTCAACGAGCGGGTCAGCGCCACCCTTGAGATAGAGTCGGGCAGCAACGATCCCATGGCGGTGTTTCTCACCGTTACCCTGATCGAGGTGCTGGCCACCGCCCAGCAGGGGCTGGATGGCGGCTTTCTGCTGCTGCAACTGCTCAAGCAGTTCGGACTGGGAGCCGGCATCGGTCTTGGCGCCGGCTGGTTGCTGTGGAAGCTCATCAACAGCGCCCGGCTGGCCCCCGGCCTCTACCCGCTGCTGACCGTCAGCGGCGGCCTGCTCATCTTCGCCCTCACCACGGCGGTGGGTGGCAGCGGCATCCTGGCCATCTACCTCACCGGCCTGTTGCTCGGCAACCTCTCCCTGCGCAGCCGCAGCACCACCCTGTCGGTGCTGGACGGCCTGACCTGGCTCAGCCAGATCGGCATGTTCCTGGTGCTGGGGCTGCTCGCCTCCCCCCACAAGCTGCTGCCCATCGCCCTGCCGGCGCTGGCGCTGGCCATGTGGATGATCCTGTTCGCCCGCCCCATCTCGGTCTGGATCGGCCTGCTGCCGTTCAAGAACTTCGCCCCCCGCGAGCGCTGGTTCATCTCCTGGGTGGGGCTGCGCGGCGCGGTGCCGATCATTCTGGCGGTGTTCCCCATGATGGCTGGGCTGCCCAATGCCCAGCTCTACTTCAATGTCGCCTTCTTCGTGGTGCTGGTCTCGCTGATCCTGCAGGGCAGCTCGCTGCCGCTGGCCTCCCGCCTCGCCCGGGTCGAAGTGCCGGCGCCCCCCTCGCCCATCAACCGCTCCGGGCTCGAGATCGATCTCGACAGCCAGTGGGAGACCTTCGTCTATCGCCTGAGCGACGAGAAGTGGTGCATCGGCTCGCCGCTGCGGGATCTGCGCATGCCCAAGGGCACCCGCATCTGTGCCCTGTTCCGCGAGCAGGAGCTGCTGCACCCTTCGGGCAGTACCTGTCTGCAATCCGACGACATCCTCTGCGTCATCGGCCACGAGCGCGACCTGCCGGCCCTCGGCCAGCTGTTCAGCCAGGCACCGGAGCAGGATCTGGGCCCGCGCTTCTTCGGCGACTTCCTGCTGGAGGCGGCCGCCAAGCTGGTGGATCTGGCGCCGCTGTACGGGCTGGATGTGAGCGAGGTGGCGGATCAGACCCTTGGCCATTTTATTGCACAGCAGTTGGGCGATAATCTGGTGGTCGGCGACCACGTCGAATGGCAGGGGCTGATCTGGACCGTGGCCGAAATGGAAGAGGGTGAACCCCGCAAGATAGGGGTGCGTTTTCTGGAAGAAGATCCGGTCTGATCGTCGTCTGCCTCGTCCTCTGCGAGAAGGGAGTTATCTATGCCTTACCAAACCCTGTTGTCCGGCCTGCAACCCCCTTCGCCCAACCTGGGGGTGATCGAGGGCTTCTTTGGCAAGGGCTGGAGCTGGGAAGCCCGCGCCCGCTACGCCCAGTGGCTGCCCCGCCACGGTTACGGCTTCTATCTCTATGCCCCGAAAGAGGATGGCTATCTGCGCAAGCACTGGGCCAAGCCCTGGCCTGCCGCCCAGCTCGAGGCGCTGCGCCAGCTCGCCCGCCAGTGCCGCGACAACGGCCTCGCCTTCGGGGTGGGGCTGAGCCCCATGGGTGCCCACCACGACTATGCCCGCCAGCGACCGGCCCTGCTGGAGAAGGTGCGGCTCATCGAGGAGGAGCTCAAGCCCGACATCCTGGCGATCCTGTTTGACGACATGAAGGGGGATACCCCGGATCTCGCTCACTGGCAGCTCACCATCACCCACGACATCGCGGCCCATACCAGTGCCGGCCGGCTGCTGTTCTGTCCCAGCTACTACAGCACGGATCCCGTGCTGGAGAAGGTGTTCGGCGCCATGCCCCCCCACTATCTGCAGGATCTGGGGCAGGGGCTGGATCGGCGCATCGACATCTTCTGGACCGGCCCCAAGGTCTGCTCCAGCGAGTACCCGGCGGCCCACCTGCGGCAGACGGCCGAGTGGCTGCACCGCAAGCCGTTCCTGTGGGACAACTACCCGGTCAACGACGGCAGCAAGGCCAGCAGCTTCCTGCACCTGCGCGCCTTCGAAAACCGCCCGGCGGAGTTGGCGGATCTCGTGAGCGGCCATGCGGTCAACCCCATGAAGCAGGCGGCGCTGTCGGCCCTGCCGCTGGCCACCCTGCCCATGAGCTACCGGCTCGGCAAGCAGTACGATCCGGACAAGGCGCTGCACGCCTCCCTCAACGCCACCTGCGGCCCGCAGATCTCCGCCATGATCCAGGCTGACCTGCCGCTGTTTCAGGACATAGGGCTGGCCCAGCTGACCCCTGAGCAGGTGACTCACCTCAAGGCCCGCTATCTGCCGTTTCGCGACCAATCCTGCGTCGACGAGATCCTGCGCTGGCTCGATGGCGAGTACGTGTTCGACCCGGACTGTCTCACCGACTGATCCCCAGACGCATTGCCACAGGAGGCAGCATGGACGCGTCCCTGATTTACCAGAACCTGGCGGTGATCGCCGCCTTCCTGCTCATCTACAGCCTGATCGCCGGGCGCTTCGAATCCCGCCTCATCAACGGCCCCCTGCTGTTCTTGCTGATGGGCTGGCTGCTGGGGCCGGGCGGCATCGAGCTGCTCTCCCTCTCCATCGACAGCGACGGCATCAAGCTCCTGGCGGAGCTGACCCTGGTCATAGTGCTGTTCAGCGATGCAGCCAACACCAACTGGCAGGTGCTGCTGGCCAACCGCAGCCTGCCCATCCGGCTGCTGCTGATCGGCCTGCCGCTCACCCTGCTGGCCGGCACCCTGTTCGGTCGCTGGGTCTACCCGGATCTGCCGCTGCTGGAGCTGGCCATCCTCTCCACCATACTCGCCCCCACCGATGCGGCGCTCGGCAAGGCGGTGGTGAGCAACCCGGCGGTGCCCGCCCCCATCCGCGAGGGGCTCAACCAGGAGAGCGGCCTCAACGACGGCATCTGCGTGCCCGTGCTGCTCCTGCTGCTCGCCCTCATCGCCCCCACCGAGCAGCACAACGGCACCGGCCTGCTGGCCATCACCCTGCTGCTGGAGGAGATCGGCATCGGCCTGCTGGTGGCCTGGGGGCTCACCACCTTCACCCTGCGCCTGCTCAAGACCTCCTACCTCAACGGCTGGCAGCTGCCGCTCTGGCGCCAGCTCACCATGCCGGGGCTGGCCCTGCTCTGCTTCGCGCTGGCCCAGACCCTGGGGGGCAGCGGCTTCATCGCCGCCTTCGTCGGCGGCCTGCTGATGGGCCATCGGCTGGGAGAGCACAAGCACGCCTACCTGGACAGCTGCGAGGGTTACGGGGATCTGCTCTCTGTGGTGATCTGGATGGTATTCGGCGCCACCCTGATGCCCATGCTGACAGAGCTGCTGCACTGGCAGTACTGGCTCTATGCCGCCGCCAGCCTCACCCTGCTACGCATGGTGCCGGTCTGGCTGAGCCTGCTCGGCACCGGCCTCAAGCTCGAGCTCAAGCTCTTCATCGGCTGGTTCGGGCCGAGGGGCCTCGCCAGCATCGTCTTTGCGGTGATGGTGCTGCAAAACGAGCCGGCCCTTCTCGGCCAGCGCCCCATCATCGCCACCGTGCTCTGCACCATCATACTGAGCGTCATCCTGCACGGTCTCAGTGCCAATCCCTGGGTCGCCCGCTTCAAACCCCGTTGAGGGGACCACCAACAAAAAGCCCCGGGCACTGCCCGGGGCTTTCTTTTGTCAGACGCAAGGCGTCCATCTCGGCCAGGGCCCCTCCCTAGGAGCTCGCGTCCTCGGCCTGGGGCCGATAGACCAGGATCCCCGGCTTGTTCTGCACATACTCCAGGAAGGGGGAGTCCACCACCTGCATCTTGCTCGAGAGGGAGGAGGCATTGCGCAGCACGGGGCCGTTCTCGCCACGGATGAAGATGCCGGTGTGGGTGACGTCGAGCCCGGCCAGATCGGTGTAGATGCCGATATAGTCCCCCTCCTCCAGCAGACTCAAGGTGTTCTCATCTATGCTGGCGGAGGGAATGTAGGTGATGTCCCGCGCCGTCACCCCCAGCCCCGGAATGTAGTGGCCGCCGTCGGCCTTCTGGTTGAGCAGCTTGGCCGTGGTCACCGCGGCGCCGCCCACCAGATGGGTCACGTCGCTCACCTTGTTGTCGCCATGCACCCAGTCGGAGAAGAAGTGCTTTCTGGTCAGGTAGTTGACCTCACCGTTCACGTAACGAGTGTGCATCAGGTTCTCGATGAAGTGATGCACACTCGTTGCGCGACGCAGCGACTCGACGTAGTCCAGATAGGTGAAGCAGTCGAGCCCGCCAAAATCCACCACCAGCTTCTCCTGCACCTCGTTCGACCCCACCAGCCGGTTGGCCACATAGGGATTGCCCAGAAACAGGCTGGAGAAGGTCTTGATCGACTGACCCGGCCCCCCCTGCTGGCGGGCAAACAGCTCGATGAGTTGCGGCTCCTCGATGTTGTAAAAATCGAGGTTTCTCTCTTTGCCGGCTGTCGCCGCGCCGGCAAACAGGAGCAGTGCAATACTGGTCAGCCTCATCATCCTTAAATCTCCTTGCTCGAAATGTTAAAAAACGGACCACCTGCACTCTCTCGCAGGGGCAAGAGAATGCCATTCGAGGCTGACGATATTGTCGCCGTTTGCAAACCGGATAAATGTAAGCAAATGTGGCCAAGCATCCGCCAGCAACACAAAAAAGCCCCGCACGGCGGGGCTTCTCGGCAGTAACAGACCTGCTGGCAAGTGCGGTATCAACCCAGCGCCAGCCAGACCCCGACAAACAGCATGAGAGAGCCGGCGATCCGGTTCATCAGGGTGACGTTGCCGCTCTTGGCGAGGAAGTGGCGCAAGGTGCGACCGCCGCTCGCGTAGAGCAGCAGGCAGGAGAACTCGATGAGCAGGATCAGGGCCACCAGGGCGCTGATCTGGGGCGTCATCGGCTTGGCCGCATTGATGAAGGGGGGCAGCAGGGAGACCATGAAGGCCCACCCCTTGGGGTTGGCGATGGCGGTGACGAAGCCCTGCATGGCCAGCGCCAGCGGCCGCGTCTCCTGGGCGGCCGACAGATCCGTCGGGATTGCCAGCTTGCCCTTGGCCTGCCACATCTGGATGCCGAGCCAGATGAGATAGGCACCGCCCACGTATTTGAAGGCGGCAAACAGCGCCGGGTAGTTGAGCATCACGGCCGCCACCCCGATCACCGACAGCACAGAGACCAGGCCGACTCCGATGAGCTCGCCCCACATCATGTGCAGGGTGCGGCGCACCCCCAGGCTCATGCCGAGGGTCATCGCCAGAGTCATGCACATGCCGGGGGTCACGGAGACAAAAAAGAACGTGGGAATAAACAGCGCCAAAATGGCAGGATCGATCCAGTCGGACACACTACACCTCCATGGTAACAGACCGACGATCTTGCCTATCACACTCATTTAACACAAGAAAAAACCTTTTCGAACAACCGGTTTTGCGCCTTAAAAACCCTGTGACATGTTTTGTCGCGCCTGTGTAAGATGCCGACTTGTTCCTCTTCAATGGGTCAGGATCTTTCATGTCATTGAATAATCTCTCTATCCGTCTGCAAGTACTCATCCCTCTCCTGCTCGCCAGCCTGCTGATGATCCTGATGATCGGGATCGGCAAACAGGACATCGACCGCGCCATCGGCGACATGAACGAGACCACCGCCAGCGTGACCCGTCACAAGGACGACATCGCCACCCTGATCCACGCCACCTACCGGCTGCGCACCAACGCCATCTACGGCCTCTATGACCCCGCCCGCTTTGCCCAGCTGCCCAGCGAACTCTCCGCCGCCGAGCAAGAGATAGGTGCCATCCTGGCCAGACTGGCCATCGCAGGCGCCGAGCAGGACAACAGCCGGGTCGCGGCCGCCCTGCAGGCCTACCTCGGCCACACCCGCAGCAACATGCTGCCGCTGCTGGCCGCCAAGCACCAGGGCGGCGGCGATCCCGCCGCCTATGAGCAGGCCCGCCTGCGCTTTCGCGATCTGGGGGAGGATCTCATCAAGCAGATAGATGCCATGTCCGCCCACGTCAACCAGTTGATCCAGGCTGAAATTGCCGAGGAGCAGGCTCACTACCACGCCACCCTGCTGCGCACCCTGCTGCTGATGGCAGCCAGTCTGGCCGCCGCCCTGTTTGGCGGCTGGTGGCTCTCCGGCCGCATCGTGCGCCCCATCGGTCAGCTGCAGCTGGTGATGCGCGCGGTGGCCCAGGGCCGCTTCAACGTGCGCGCCGCCAGCGATGGCAACAACGAGCTGAGCCAGCTGGCCGCCGACATCAACCAGACCCTGACCCAGCTTGGCAGCACCATCAACACCCTGACCGGCATCAGCGGCAACGTGGCCTCCGCCGCCACCGAACTTGCCGCCGTGATGACCCAGGCAGAGGTCAATGCCCAGCAGCAGCGCGGTGAGACCGAACAGGTGGCCTCCGCCGTCACCGAGCTGGCCAGCACCGCCGACAACGTCAACCACAACGCCGCCCTGGCCGACGAGCTGGCGCGCGATGCCAACCAGCGGGTCGAAGAGGGGCTGGCGCTGTTTGCCGAGAGCATCCAGGCCAACAGCCGGATGGCCAACAGCCTGGAGAGCGCCGCCTCCGTGGTGGCCAGCCTCAAGTCCCAGTCCGAGCAGATCGGCAAGGTGATCGAGGTCATCCAGGGGATTTCCGAACAGACCAACCTGCTGGCCCTCAACGCCGCCATCGAGGCCGCCCGCGCCGGTGAAACCGGCCGCGGCTTTGCCGTAGTGGCCGACGAGGTGCGCATGCTGGCGGCCCGCACTCAGGACTCCACCAAGGAGATCCAGGCCATTATCGAGCAGTTGCAGAGCCAATCCCTCTCCGCCAACAGCGGCGTGCAGGATACCCTGGCCATCCTGGCCCACAACCAGCAGCTCTCCGGCCAGGTGCAGGATCTGCTGGGCGGCATCACGGAGGCGGTCAACCAGATCAACGGCGCCAACGCCCAGGTGGCCACCGCCGCCGAGGAGCAGTCCTGCGTCACCGCCGACATCAACCGCAACATCACCAACATCCACGAGATAGTGAACCAGAACGCGGCCGGCATCAGCCAGAGTGCCGCCAGTCACGAACTGTCACAGCTCGCCGAGCAGCAGCGCAAGCAGCTGTCCCAGTTCCAGCTGTGACGCCGACCCGCTGACCAGACAGAGAGGCCCCGCACGCGGGGCCTCTCTGTTAATGACGCTGACGACTTGTTATTGTTTTAAACGCTATTTTTTATGATCAGGCTTCATTGGGGGCTGGGCTACCTCACCAAATGTGGGTATGGTAGAGGCACGTCACTCCCCCTCATGCGAGATCATCATGAAGCTGTCCTTCAAGAAACCGGCCTTCATCGGCCTCGGGCTCATCGCCCTCGTCTCCGCCATCTGGCTCGACTACTACCTGCCGGAACACACCATCGCCACCATCACAGGGGTGGAGGTGAAGCGCACCGACAAGGATGGCCCCATCAGCCAGAAGAATCCGGCCGACGGCCCCACCACCGACGTCTACTACATCTATACCGAGCGTCCCGGCGAGAAGATCCGCGTGTTCCGCAACGAAGACACCGAGTGGGGCTGGCCCTTCTACTTCAAGTTCAACGCCGCCGACGTGCAGGCCAAGGCCAAGTCGATGGAGTTCGAAAAACGGCTGGCCATCATCACCTCCTACGGCTGGCGCATCAACATGTTCTCCATGTTCCCCAACGTCACCAAGATTGCCAGCACCGAGCCCGACGCCTCCACCTGGAGCTTCTTCCGCTGGTTCTGGTTCGGCATCTGGGCCCTGGTGATGGGCAAGGCTGCCATCGCCACCTGGCGCTACTTCGATCGACTCGAGGACGAGATATGAGCGACGCAGCATGCCGGAGGAACGGACAATGAGTGAGCCGAGCAAGACGCGCACCAGCTTCTATCGCCGGCTCTACGTGGCCTGGCTCATCAGCCAGGGCACGGATACGGTGCCGGCCATCATGGAAGCGACCGGCATGCCGCGTCGCACCGCGCAGGATACGCTCAGCGCCCTGGCCGAGCTGGACATCAGCTGCGGCTTCGAGCAGACCGAGGGGGCTCGCCATCTGCAGGGGCACTATCGCATCAGTGACTGGGGACCCATCAACCCGGCCTGGATCAAGGCCCAGCTGCCGGTTATCAAGGAGACGCTGGGTTACCCCTGAAGACATCGGCGTCACCCGTCAGTGACAGGGGGACAATCCGAACAACCCGGCCTGGATAAAAGCCCAGCTGCCGGTTATCAAAGAGACGCTGGGTTACCCATAAAGACCCGGGCATCCGTCGCGAAAATGAAAGAGGGCCAGCCGACAAGGCTGGCCCTCTTTTTATCTCTGCCAAGGCGTCGGCCTTGTTTCTACTCGGGGAAAGGCTCCTCCGGCAGCGACTCCTGGCTCTCGCCCCGGGTGCAGTCGATGATGGAGCGTTTGGGGTTGTTGGGATCGCGCAGCAGCAAAGGGGCCAACCCCTCGTCGTGCTTCTGTTCGTCGGAAAACTCGCTGCCGTAGGTGTTGTGGGTCAGCCGGCGCGCGTTGGCGATGGGGGTATCCACGAACAGGGCGTGCACCTCGAAGGTGGAGGCCGGAATGAGAAAACCGCTGATGGGCAGGCCATGCAGCTCCTGGCGGGTCTTGTACCAGGCGAAGCCGTCCGCCACCTTGTAGGGGGTGTAGTGGTTGAGCTGCGGGTGCGCCGGCTTGCCCGTCTCGCTGTCGAGATAGAGATCATCCAGCTCGCAGGTCGCCAGCCCCTGCCACATCGACTCGAACGGCGTGGCACACCCCGTCAGTTGCAACCCGGGCAACAGTGCCAGCCCTGTCTTCCACATCGCTTCGCCCCTTCTTGCAAGAGTGGAACTGCATTCAGTCAAAGGCCCGCAGCCGCGTGACCAGCAGATCGATAAAGCCCGCCCGATCCAGCCCCAGCAGCACCAGCGCATTGGCCGGCTTGCCAGTCAGACCGTAGCGATCCACCACCGTCATGCCGCTAGTATGGGTGCCGCCAGTCTCGATATCGACCCGGCACTCGACCCCGTGGAACAGCGCGGGGGCCAGCAACCAGGCAATGGTACAGGGGTCGTGCAGCGGCGCACCAGCAAATCCCCACTTGGGATCCCGGTGGTAGATCATGAAAAAATCGAGCAGACCGGCCACGCACTGGGCCACCGGATTGGTGATGGCGCGCACCCGTTCGATGTCTTCGTCCATCACCTGCGCCTGGTGGGTCACATCCAGCCCGCACATGGTGATGGGGATGCCCGACTTGAACACCATATCGGCCGCTTCCGGATCCACATAAATATTGAATTCCGCCGCCGGGGTCCAGTTGCCGGCTCCCGCCGCGCCGCCCATCAGCACGATGCGGGCTATCTTCTGCTTGAGCTCGGGGTGGGCCGCCAGCAGCAGGGCGATGTTGGTGAGCGGGCCGGTCGGCACCAGGGTCACGGGCTCCGGGCTCTCGCGCAGGCACCTGGCCATCAGCTCCAGGGCGGTCATGGCCACGGGGGCAAAGGCGGGATCCGGCAATTTGGGGCCATCGAGACCCGACTCGCCGTGGACGTTGTCAGCGATGATAAGTTCGCGGGCCAGCGGCTTGGGAGCCCCCGCCGCCACCGGAATGTCGTCACGCCCCAGCAGGGTCAGGATGCGCAGGGCGTTGTTGAGGGTCTTGTCCGGCGTCTGGTTACCCGCACTGGTAGTGACCGCCAGCACCTTGAGCTCGGGGCTGGCCAGCGCCAGGATGAGGGCGATGGCATCATCGTGGCCGGGATCGCAATCGAGAATAACGGGCAACGCCATGGACAGGCTCCTTACAACATGACAGGGAGCCATACCTTAGCAAGCCGCGGCCGCATTAACTCTGGAAGGGGTCACAAAACGGCCCCTTTCCCGCCTTATCAAGCAGTTAGCCACAAAGCGAGGGCCGCTCGTGCTGGCATTCGCCGCGCCCCGCCGGTTCGGGTATGATCCCCCTCCCTTTTCAGACCGTGCGCCCCATGTCCGCCATCATCGACACCTTCATCGCCCCGCCCTGTGCGGCCGCCATCGAGCTCCTGTTTGAGGATGAGCACCTGTTGCTCATCAACAAGCCGAGCGGCCTGCTGAGCCTGTCGGGCAAGAACCCGCAGAACCTCGACTCGGTGCACCACCGGCTGGTGCAGGATTATCCCGGTTGCGCCCTGGTCCATCGCCTCGATTTTGGCACCTCGGGGATCATGCTGGTGGCCAGGAACAAGGCCATCAATGCCCTGCTCTGCCGCCAGTTCAGCCAGCGCACCGTGAGCAAGGCCTACAGCGCCCTGCTGTGCGGTCATCTGGCCGAAGACGAGGGGGTGATCGATGCCCCCATCGCCAAGGATCCGGCGCTGTTTCCGCTGATGAGCATCTGCGCCGCCAGCGGCAAGCCCGCCCGTTCCCGCTATCAGGTGATGACGCGCCTGATCTGCCAGGTACAGGGCGACGCCGTACCGCTGACCTCGGTGCGGCTGGTACCGGAAACGGGTCGCACCCATCAGCTGCGCATCCACAGCCGGCAGCTGGGTCATCCCATCCTGGGTTGCGATCTTTATGGCGGCCTGCTGCCGCCCGGCTGCAAGCAGGCGCCGCGACTGATGCTGCACGCCAGTGAACTCGACTTTGTTCACCCGGTCAGTGGCGAGCCGATGCAGATCCGCTGTGAGGCACCCTTTGAGCAGGTGCTGGCGGCCATGACGGGGCAACAGGGGTAACGCAGAAAAGAGGGGAAAAGGAGAAGGGGAAAAGCGGTCAACGGCGGATAAAGATAGGGGCCGCGCTTTCGCAACGGCCCCCACCCCCCACTCGGTACTCTTTGTTACAAAGAGGGCTATCAGATCAGCTTGCGGGCAGCGCCCAGCACGATCTTGATGGCATCAGATTCGGTCTTCGCCATGGTCTCGGCGTTCGGGATCTCTTGCTGGGTACGGTTCACGATGACACCGGCCACCATGCCGGCGCGCAGGCCCTGGCTGGAGCACATGGTCAGCAGCGTTGCAGACTCCATTTCGAAGTTCAGCACGCCCATGGATTGCCACTCTTTCATGGAACCCTGGAAGCGTTGTACCACGCGGCCGGAGAAGGTGTCGTAGCGCTCCTGACCCGGATAGAAGGTGTCAGAAGAGGCGGTAACGCCCACGTGCAGCTTGGAACCCAGCTCCTTGGCGGTGTTGACCAGCGCAGTGGTGCAGTCGAAGTCGGCCACGGCCGGGAACTCCATCGGCGCGAAGTGCAGGCTGGCACCGTCGAGGCGCACGGAGCCGGTGGTGACGATCACGTCGCCCACGTTCAGGTGCGGCTGGATGGCGCCGGTGGTGCCGATGCGCAGGAAGGTACGGATGCCCAGCTGAGCCAGCTCTTCCACCGCGATGGAGGTGGACGGGCCGCCGATACCGGTGGAGCAGATGATCACGGCCTTGCCGTCCATCTCGCCGCGCCAGGTAGTGAATTCACGATGGCTGGCCAGGTGCACCGGGTTATCCAACAGCTCTGCGATGCGCTTCACGCGCTCGGGGTCACCGGGAACGATCGCCAGGGTGGCGCCTTGCAGATCCGCTTTTTTCAAACCCAAGTGAAATACATCAGACATAGTGGACTCCTGGTTGCTCCCCACCAGCATGGTCAGGGGCAAGTTAAGGTGATTCTTTATGGTACTTTCAAGCCTTCACTCCCCTCGTCGGGGAGGCGCCAACTATGGTCGAAAGCGCTTTCCAATTCCTTGAAGCATCTCACACTTCCTTGCATTGACAGCCACAAATTCGGCGCAAAACGTTTGCTAACTTGATGAATTAATTGAAAAACGTTTTTCTGTTCGCGAACAGGCTAGCGCGCTTGTCAATCCCTGTCGCGGCCCATGTTTCCGGTACGTGATCGAGTCCATAAAGTTGCAAAGCAGATACTATTGACCCCTTTTCATCCCCCCTGACGGTGCTATGTTGGCGCCCGTATACCACTTAATGGCTAATCATACGGAGTCCATCATGGCGACATTCAAGTTCTACATTCCCGCAATCAACCTGATGGGAGCAGGCTGCCTGCAAGAGGCGGCAGCCGATCTCAAGGGTTACGGCCATCGCAAGGCGCTGATCGTCACCGACAAGATCCTCAATCAGATTGGCGTGGTGGCCAAGGTGGCCGGCCTGCTGGCAGAACATGGCATTGAAAGCGCAGTTTTCGACGAGACCAAACCCAACCCGACCATGACCAACGTGGAAGCGGGCCTGGCCATGCTCAAGGCCAATGGCTGCGACTGCGTCATCTCGCTGGGGGGCGGCTCCCCCCACGACTGCGCCAAGGGGATCGCCCTGGTGGCCGCCAACGGTGGCAGCATCAAGGATTACGAAGGGGTGGATCGCTCCGCCAAGCCGCAACTGCCGCTCATCGCCATCAACACCACCGCCGGCACCGCCTCCGAGATGACCCGCTTTTGCATCATCACCGACGAGGCCCGCCACGTGAAGATGGCCATCGTCGACAAGCACGTCACCCCGTTGATGTCGGTCAACGACCCCGAGCTGATGCTGGCCAAGCCGGCCGGCCTCACCGCCGCCACCGGCATGGATGCGCTGACCCACGCCATCGAGGCTTATGTCTCCACCATCGCCACTCCGGTGACCGATGCCAGCGCCATCATGGCCATCCAGCTCATCGCCAAACACCTGCGCACCGCGGTCAACCACGGCGACGATCTGCACGCCCGCGAACAGATGGCCTACGCCCAGTTCCTGGCCGGCATGGCCTTCAACAACGCAAGCCTGGGTTACGTGCACGCCATGGCCCACCAGCTGGGCGGTTTCTACGACCTGCCGCACGGGGTGTGCAACGCCGTGCTGCTGCCCCACGTGCAGGCCTACAACGCCCAGGTGTGCGCCGCTCGCCTGAAGGACGTGGCCCGTCACATGGGGGTGGACGTGAGCGCCATGACCGATGAGCAAGGGGCCGCCGCCGCCATTGCCGCCATCCAGCAGCTGGCTCGCGACGTCAAGATCCCGGCCGGACTGGAGCAGCTCGGCGTCAAGGCCGACGATTTCAACGTGCTGGCCGAAAACGCCCTGAAAGACGCCTGCGGTTTCACCAACCCGAAACAGGCGAGCCACGAAGAGATCGTCGCCATCTTCCGCGCCGCCATGTAAGGGGGGCAATGGGCAGAAAGGGTCGCATGGCGGCCCTTTTTATTGGCTGATGGATCAATGGCTTTTTACTTCCGTAGAGGGAGCCGGTATGATTTGCCGAGCTTAAAAAGACTTGAATGGATGATCTGAACTCGATATGCGGATGAAACACCTGATTGCCGCGGCCCTGACCGCCCTCACCCTGTCCGGTTGCAGCCTGGTCTATCGCATCGATATTCCCCAGGGCAACTATGTGGAACAAAAACAGGTCGACAAACTGCGCCAGGGCATGACCCGCGAGCAGGTCGAGTTCGTGCTGGGCTCCGCCATGCTGCGCGATGGCTTTGACCCGAACACCTGGTACTACCTCTATGAATTCCAGCCGGGGCGCGGCGAAAAAGAGCGCAAGGAGCTCACCCTGACCTTCGTCAACGACAGATTGGCCACGGTCACCGGCGACTTCCCGCTGCCAGCGGCCTTCCATACCCCGCTCTGATCCCATCCACAAAACCGGCCTCGCGCCGGTTTTGTTTTAACGCCGCCAGCCACCCATTACCCCCTTGCAGAGGGCAGCCCCTCGTCCAATACTGGCCTCGATTCAATCACACAGGGAGAGCAGCATGAGCCGGATCCTGATCGCCGGAGCCACTGGCCTTATCGGCCGCGAGCTGGTGCGGCAACTGCCCGCAGAACACGAGCTGATCCTGCTCTGCCGCAAGCCAGGAGAGCCGCAGCCCGCCCACCACTGGCTGCCGGTCAATTTCGATAGGCTGGCCAGCACAGCCCTGCCCGAACCGGTGGATCTCGCCTTCTGCTGCCTTGGCACCACCCGCAAGGAGGCCGGCTCCGCCGAAGCCTTTCGCCGGGTCGACCTCGACTATGTGCTGGCCTTTGCCGAGCTGGCCCGCCGCCACGGCTGCCAGCGGCTGGTGGTGGTCTCGAGCCTGGGGGCCAACCCGCACTCCCCCGCCCTCTATCCGCGCACCAAGGGGGAGATGGAGCAGGCCCTGCTGGCCCAGCCCTGGCAGCGGCTCGCCATCGTGCGCCCCGCCATGTTGCTGGGGGATCGCCAGCCACCGCGCCGCTCGGAGCAGTTTTTCCAGGCCATCTACCCCTTGCTGAAACCGCTGCTGGTAGGCAGGTTGCGCCGCTGGCGCGCCATCGAGGCCGGCCAGGTGGCCCGCGCCATGATAGCCCTCTCCTACCAGCCCGCCGGCTGCGAAGTGGTCGAGAACGAGCGGCTGCTCCAGTTGTAACGAAGCGCCCCGCTTGGCGGGATGACGGGATCAAAAAAGGCGCCAAGGCGCCTTTTTTAAATGCGGTGTCGAGCCAGAGGCACTCAGTCGGACTGTTTGCGATTGGCATTGGGCCGGCCGCCGGTCACCACGTCGGCACGCCCCTCCTCCTTGGCCTTCTCGGCGCGCTTCTTGCGCATCTCCTTCGGGTCGGCGATGAGCGGGCGGTAGATCTCGATGCGATCGCCATCTTGCAGCAACTCGGCGCCCTTGACCGGCCGGCTGTAGATGCCGAACTTGTTGACCGCCAGATCGATCTCGGAGTGCTTGCTCATGATGCCGGACTGCTCGATGGCAGCCTGCACCGTCGTGGTTGGCGCCACCCGCAGCCGCAGCACTGTCTGCTGCTGAGGCAGGGCATAGACCACTTCGATATTGAGTTGATCAGGCACCGTACACCACCTTGGCGCGGTTGGAGAAAGCCAGCACCATGGAGCTCACCAGGTCACGGAAGATCTGGCCAAACGCCAGCTCGATGAGTTTGGAGGTGAACTCGAAGTCGAGATCGAACTCCACCTTGCAGGCATCCACGTCCAGCGGGGTGAAGGTCCACCAGCCCGCCAGCTTGCTGAAGGGCCCCTCCACCAGCTCCATCTTGATCTGCCGGTTGGCCTCGAGCAGATTGCGGGTGGTAAAGGTCTTGGCAATCCCGGCCTTGGCCACATCGACCGAGGCCGTCATATAGTCATCGCCGGTTTCGTGGACACGGCTGCCGACACAACCGGGCAGGAACTCCGGATAGGCGTGAACATCATTGACCAGCCTGAACATCTGTTCTGCGCTGAACATCACCAGGGCACTGCGAGTAATACGGGGCATGGCTTTTCCTCATCCAATCGCCGCGATTTTATCACCATGTTTGCGCTTTTGGAGGTAAAACCTCGGTCAAACTGCTCATAAAGCCATCAGTTGACCCGCTGCGCGTTTTACAGCCGCCCTTGCCCACGTATAATGCCCTCCTCCCAGTCATTGCCGGAAATCGCCCGCATGAGCAAAAAAAACAGTAAAAACAAAGCCGGGTCCAACACCATTGCACTCAACAGAACCGCGCGCCACGAATACTTCATCGAAGAGAAGATCGAAGCGGGTCTGTCCCTGCAAGGGTGGGAAGTCAAATCCCTGCGGGCGGGCAAGGCCAACATCAGCGAAGCCTATGTCATCTTCCGCGATGGCGAGGCCTACCTGTTCGGCTCCAGCTTCCTGCCACTGCAGGCTGCCTCCAGCCACGTGGTGTGCGACCCGACCCGGACCCGCAAACTGCTGCTGAGCCGTCGTGAACTCGACAAGCTCGAAAGCCTGATCGCCCGTCAGGGTTATACAATCGTGCCGCTCGCCCTCTACTGGAAACAGTGCTGGGTCAAGGTCGAAATCGGCCTGGTGAAGGGCAAGAAAGAGCACGACAAGCGCGAAGACACCAAGGCCCGCGAATGGGATCGGGAAAAAGCCCGCATCATGAAGAACAAGCACCGCGGCTAATCCGCGTGATGCTGCAAGGTCCGGGCTCCTGCCCGGACTTTTTCTTTTCCAGCCCGCCGCTTACCCGCCCCCGCCAGGCGTGCGCACAATAAATCGGCAAACGGAGCGGCTCCCTGCGGGAATGACCATCAACGCCTTGCCATGGCAGGATTTTTGCGTACAATCCCTCTTAACAACTTGGGGCTGATTCTGGATTCGACAAGATTCACGAAACCCAAGGTGCATGCCGAGGTGCGGTAGGCCTCGTTAATAAACCGCAAAAAAATAGTCGCAAACGACGAAAACTACGCACTGGCAGCTTAATAACCTGCGCAGAGCCCTTCTACCCTAGCTTGCCTGTGTCCTAGGGAATCGGAAGGTCATCCTTCACAGGATCGTGTGGAAGTCCTGCTCGGGGCGGAAGCATTAAAACCAATCGAGCTAGTCAATTCGTGGCGTGTCTCTCCGCAGCGGGTTGGCGAATGTAAAGAGTGACTAAGCATGTAGTGCCAAGGATGTAGTAATTTTGGACGGGGGTTCAAATCCCCCCAGCTCCACCAAACAATGTTCCGGCCGGGAACGAAGAAGTACAGAAACCCGCAGAGCGTAAGGCTTTGCGGGTTTTTTGTTGTCCGTGTTAGTCCGAGCTAGTCGCCTAAATCCAGCCATAAGAGTAACATCTACGGTCACATTGGTTATGTAACACCGATTTTGGTGTTACTACTGAGGGATGTGCTGTGAGTAAAGACAAGCTGACCGACTCAAAGCTGAGAACCGCAAAGCCTGAAGCCAAGGAATACAGCTTGGGTGACGGTGACGGGCTTTACCTAAGGGTTAAGCCGAATGGTGCGAGGCTATGGGTGTTCAACTACTACAGGCCGAGCGACAAGAAACGCGCCAATATCAGTTTTGGCCCCTACCCTGATGTTACTCTTGCCGCAGCCCGAGAACGGCGGCGAGAGGCTCGTGCTCTATTGGCTCAAGCAATCGACCCCAAACGTCATAAAGAAGAGCAAATTGCGTTTGTTCAGGCAGAACAAGAAGCTAACGCGAACACGTTCGAACGTATGGCAGCCATGTGGCTTGAGTTGAAGCGCCATGACGTATCGGAAGCCTATGCTGATGACTCATGGCGATCTCTTGAGCTGTATGTGCTGCCATTCATTGGTTCTATGCCAATCAACCAGATCCGGGCACCTAAAGTAATTGAGATGCTTCGCCCCATAGAAGCAGACGGTAAGCATGAGACGGTGCGGAGACTGTGCCAACGGATTAACGAAATCCTCGACTACAGCGTTAACCATGGTTTACTCGATGCCAATCCCTGTGCAGCAATTCGCAAGGTGTTCAAAAAGCCAAGCAAGAAGCACATGCCGACCCTAAAGCCGACAGAATTACCTATGCTGATGGCCGATATCGCCAATGGACGGCTCGATCATACAACTCGTTGCCAAATTGAATGGAGTCTTCATACCTTAGTTCGCCCTGGAGAATCCGCTGGTACACGTTGGGATGAGATCGACTTTGAAGGCAGAGTCTGGAACATTCCTGCAGATAGAATGAAGATGGATCGCCCTCATCGGGTGCCACTGACCTCGCAAGCACTTTCCCTTTTAGAACGCATGAAGCCCATTAGCGGGCACCGTCCCTATGTCTTCCCTGGATATCGCGATCCTTTAGGACATATAAACAATCAAAGTGCGAATGCAGCTCTGAAGAGATTGGGATATGGCGGCAGACTAGTCGCCCATGGTTTACGTTCCCTTGGTAGCACGACCCTGAACGAACAAGGGTTCAACCCAGACGCTATTGAAGCAGCACTTTCCCATAGTGATGAGAACGAAATCCGCCGAGCCTACAACCGAACAGACTATTTTGAACAACGAGTAATCATGATGGATTGGTGGAGTAACCATATTGAGCAAGCCAGCCAAGGTAATTTATCTCTAGCTATTGGCGTTCAAATCCCTCAAGCCGTGAATGAGTAAATATAAAATCAAGGCGACCTTCGATATAAAAGGAAAAGTAAAGAGGCATTAGGG
>NZ_NEVB01000233.1:0-21868 GCF_002259925.1 Aeromonas sp. A35_P
ATACCACCCCGTGCAGTGCAGCTAGCCGGGTGACACCATATGGGGCAAGTTTGAGCCCTTTTTTAAGATTTTAGGTGTTTAATTTAATAGGCATTGGCCGATAGTTACTAAACACCTTAAGGATGAGGTGACCATGAAACCGATCAGCGACATCAATACGCCCTCCGACATGTCCGCCTTCTGGATGCCGTTTACCGCCAACCAGCAGTTCAAGGCGGCGCCGCGCATCCTGAAGTCGGCCGAGGGAATGTATTATCACTCAGAGGATGGCCGCAAGATACTGGATGGCACCGCCGGGCTCTGGTGTTGCAACGCGGGTCATGGTCGGCGCGAGATTGCCGAGGCGGTCTCCCAGCAGATTTCCCACCTCGATTTTGCCCCCACGTTCCAGATGGGGCACCCCCTGCCATTCGAGCTGGCCAACCGGCTGGTGGAGATCGCCCCCAGGGGCTTCGGCCACGTCTTCTATACCAACTCGGGATCGGAGTCGGTGGATACCGCGCTCAAGATCGCGTTGGCCTGGCAGCGGGCCCGCGGCCAGGGTACCCGCACCCGGCTCATCGGCCGTGAGCGCGGCTACCACGGGGTGGGTTTTGGCGGCATCTCGGTGGGGGGCATTCCCGGCAACCGCAAGTGGTTCGGCTCCCTGCTGACCGGGGTGGATCACCTGCCCCACACCCTCAACATCGCCAAGAATGCCTTCACCAAAGGGTTGCCCGAGGAGGATGTGGCGCTGGCCGACGAGCTGGAGAAGATCGTCTTCCTGCACGATGCCAGCAACATAGCGGCGGTGATCGTCGAGCCCATCGCCGGCAGTACCGGCGTGCTGATGCCGCCCAAGGGCTACCTCAAGCGCCTGCGGGAGATCTGTACCAAACACGGCATCCTGCTGATCTTCGACGAGGTGATCACCGGTTTCGGTCGCCTCGGCTCCCCCTTCGCCGCCCAGGAGTTCGACGTCATCCCCGACATGATCACCTGTGCCAAGGGGCTCACCAACGGCGCCATCCCCATGGGTGCCGTGCTGGTACAGAACCACATCTATGACGACATGATGGCGGCCGGCAAGGGGGCCATTGAGCTGTTCCACGGCTACACCTACTCCGGCCATCCGGTGGCGGCGGCCGCCGCTCTGGCGACCCTCGAGGTCTACCGCAACGAAAACCTGCTGAGCCGCGCCGCCGATCTGGCGGGCTACTGGGAGGAAGCGGCCCATTCGCTCAAGGGCTGCAAGCACGTGAAGGATGTGCGCAACTATGGGCTGGTGGCGGGCATCGAGCTCGAGTCCATGCCGGATGCACCGGGCAAGCGCGCCTACGAGGTGTTCGTGCGCTGCTTCGAGAAGGGGGCGCTGATCCGGGTCACCGGCGACATCATCGCCCTGTCGCCGCCCCTCATCATAGAGCGCAGCCAGATCGACGATCTCTTCACCCTGCTGCAGGACGCCCTGCAAGCCCAGGAGTGACTTTTAACCGGTTGATGGCGCCCGTCGCGGCGCCACTTGCCCGTGCCTGCTCCCCGGGGCGGCGTGGGCTGGGACGCATTACCCATCACGGAGGATTTATGAGTTACAGGATCGACAATTTCATCGACGGCGAGACGACCGAGAGTCGCAGCGAGCGTTTCGGCGCCATCTTCAACCCGGCCACCGGTCAGCAGCAGGGCTCCGTCGTCCTCTCCACTGCTGCCGAATGTGCCGAGGCGATTGCCAGTGCCGAGCGGGCTTTTGCCGATTGGTCCCAGACCCCGCCGCTGATGCGCGCCCGGGTACTGTTTCGCTTCAAGGAGCTGATGGAGCAGCACAGGGACGAGCTGGCCCAGCTCATCAGCCGCGAGCACGGCAAGGTGTTCTCCGACGCCCAGGGCGAGCTGACCCGCGGTCTCGAGGTGGTGGAGTTTGCCTGCGGCATTCCCCATTTGCTCAAGGGGGAGCACTCCCTCAACGTGGGCCGCGGGGTCGACAGTCACTCCATGATGCAGCCGGTGGGGGTCTGTGCCGGCATCACTCCGTTCAACTTCCCGGCCATGGTGCCGCTCTGGATGTTCCCGGTGGCCATCGCCTGCGGCAACACCTTCATCCTCAAGCCGTCCGAGAAGGATCCCTCCCTCTCCCTGCGCATGGCCGAGCTGCTCAAGCAGGCCGGCCTGCCGAACGGGGTGCTCAACGTGGTGAACGGCGACAAGGAGGTGGTGGACGTGCTGCTGACCGACCCGCGGGTCGGTGCCGTGTCGTTCGTCGGCTCCACCCCCATCGCCCAGTACATCTATGCCACCGCCTCGGCCCACGGCAAGCGGGTACAGGCTTTGGGCGGCGCCAAGAACCACATGGTGGTGATGCCGGATGCGGATCTCGAACAGGCGGTTTCCGCCCTGATGGGGGCGGCCTACGGCGCCGCCGGCGAGCGCTGCATGGCCATTTCGGTGGCCGTGGTGGTGGGGGATGAGACGGCCGATGCGCTGGTGGCCAGGCTGTCGCCGCTGGTGGCGGCGCTGCGGGTGGGCCCGGGGCTGGGCCAGAGCCCGGAGAACGAGATGGGGCCCCTCATCAGCCGCGAGCACCTGGCCAAGGTGCGTGGCTATGTGGATCAGGGGGTGGCCGAGGGGGCCGAGCTGGTGGTGGACGGCCGGGACCTGAGCCACGGCGAGGGCTACTTTATCGGCGGCAGCCTGTTCGATCGGGTCGGCCCCGAGATGCGCATCTATCGGGAGGAGATCTTCGGCCCTGTGCTGGCCATCGTGCGGGCGCCGGACTACGAGACGGCGCTCAGGCTCATCAACGAACACGAGTATGGCAATGGGACCGCCATTTTCACCTGTGACGGCGACACAGCGCGGGACTTCACCGCTCGCGTGCAGGTCGGTATGGTAGGGGTGAACGTTCCCATCCCGGTGCCCATGGCGTTTCACAGCTTTGGCGGCTGGAAGCGGTCCATCTTCGGGCCGCTCAACATGCACGGGCCGGATGGGGTGCGCTTCTATACCCGGATGAAGACGGTGACTGCCCGTTGGCCCCAGAGCCTGCGGGCGGGTGCGGAGTTCTCCATGCCGACCATGAAGTAATCAACCATGCAGCAGCTAGCCCGGACATGGCCCGGTGGCAGGAATCCACCTTCGTTCGCCGCTATCACTGTGAAGGAGTAACAGATGCGACTGGGAATTCTCGATTGTGACCGGCTGGACCCCGATTTGGCGGGGGACTTCGGCCCCGTTTACTCCGAGATGTTTATCAAGGGCTTCCGGGCACTGGCCCCCGGGCTGGAATTTCGGGTCTGGTCGGCGCTCGATGGCGAGCTGCCGGCCGATCTGCACGAGTGCGATGCCTGGCTCATCACCGGCTCGCGCCACGATGCCTACAGCGACATCCCCTGGATCCAGGCGCTGCGCGACTGGATCCGGCGCGCCCACGATGCCGACGTCAAGCTGGCCGGGGTCTGCTTCGGCCATCAGGTGATCGCCCAAGCGCTGGGGGGCGAGGTGATGAAGTCCACCAAGGGTTGGGGGCTGGGGGTGTCGGTCCATCCCATGCTGGCCAGGCAACCCTGGATGGAGCCGGGGCTCGAGACCATCCGGATCCTGGCCAGTCACCAGGATCAGGTGGAGCAGCTGCCACCGGGGGCCACCCGGCTGGCGGGCAATGATTTTTGTCCCAATTTCATGTTTTTGCAGGGTGACCACATAGTGGCCATCCAGGGACATCCGGAATTCTCGGTGGCGTACAACCGGGCGCTGATCGAGCGGCGGCGGGACTTCCTGTCCGATGACCGCTATCAGCGCAGCCTCTCCTCGCTGGAGGGAGAGGTGGATTCGGCCACCATGATGCAGTGGTTGTTGCAATTTTTGGGCATCCTGCCCGGCGCCGACACGGCCGCCGGCGGGATCACAGCAGGAGAGCGAGCATGATTATTGGCGTACCCAAGGAAATCAAAAACCATGAATACCGGGTCGGCATGACTCCCGCCGGAGTGCAGGAGCTGACGGCCCGGGGACACAAGGTGCTGGTGCAGCAGCTGGGAGGCGAGGCGATCGGGCTGTCCGACGCCGAGTACCAGGCAGCCGGTGCCGAACTGGTGGCCAGCGCGGCGGAGATCTTCGCCCGGGCCGAGATGATAGTGAAGGTGAAGGAGCCCCAGCCGGAGGAGTGCGAACTGCTCAGACCGGGTCAGCTGCTGTTCACCTATCTGCACCTGGCGCCGGATCCGGTGCAGACCCAGCTGCTGGTGCACTCGGGGGCGGTGGCCATCGCCTACGAGACGGTGACCGACGATCGCGGCGGCCTGCCGCTGCTGGCGCCCATGTCCGAGGTGGCGGGGCGGATGGCGATCCAGGCCGGCGCCCACAGCCTGGAGAAGGCGCAGGGGGGCAACGGCACCCTGCTGGGCGGGGTGCCGGCAGTGGCACCCGCCAAGGTGGTGGTGCTGGGGGGCGGGGTGGTCGGTGTCAACTCGGCGCGCATGGCGCTGGGACTGGGGGCCGACGTCACCATCCTGGATCGTTCCCTGCCGCGACTACGGGAGCTGGACAGCCTCTACGGCCCGGCCCTCAAGACCCTCTACTCCACCCGCACCAACATAGAGGCGTGCATCGCCCAGGCCGACCTGGTGATCGGTGCCGTGCTGATCCCGGGGGCGGCGGCGCCCAAGCTGCTGACCCGCGACATGCTCAAGCTGATGCGCAAGGGCTCTGTGCTGGTGGACGTGGCCATCGATCAGGGCGGCTGTTTCGAGACCTCCCACCCGACCACTCACGAGGAGCCCACCTACGTGGTGGACGGTATCATCCACTACTGCGTGGCCAACATGCCGGGCGGGGTGGCGCGCACCTCCACCTTCGCGCTGACCAACGCTACCCTGCCGTTCGTGCTGGCGCTGGCCGACAAGGGTTATGCCCGGGCACTGCAGGAGGATCGCCACCTGCGGGCCGGCCTGAACGTGTTCAAGGGCAAGATCACCCAGGCGGCGGTGGCGCACGCGCTCGGCTACGAGTACGTCAGCGCCGAGGCGGTACTGGACTGACGCAGCCGCCGTGAGTCCGCTCGGCAAACGTCGAGCGGGCTCACAAACCCCGCGATTTCAGGGAGGGCCGCTGCGGCCCTTTCTCATATACTGGGCTCCCCTGTCAGTGAGGTCTCTTCATGTCCCGCATTCTGCTGCTCGCCAATCTCAACTGTGATCACGTGCTCTCCCTCTCCGAACCCCTGGTGGCCGGTGCCCGCCTGCAGTACGTGGATCAGGGGCGCCGGCTCGGCGGTGGCGCCGCCAACACCGGCATCGGACTGGTGTGGGCTGGCCACGAGGTGACCATAGCCTCGCGCATCGGGCTGGACGAAACCGGTGACTGGCTGCTGGAGCAGGCTGCGGGCTACGGCCTGGACTGCAGCCATGTGGAGCGTTTCGGCGGCGAGACCGGCGAACTGCTGATCCTGGTGGACTCCACCGGCGAGCGCACCATCCTTAGACGGCCACGGCGCCCGGATCTGCCGGGGGATCTGCCGAGCGAGGGGGTGGACTGCCTCTACGTGAACTATCCCGGCACCGCCATCATCGGTTACATGCGCCAGATGCTCGGCAAGAGCTTCGTGGTGGCCCAGTACCCCAAGGGTGGCCAGGCGCGTCGCCCCTGCCACGTGCTGGTGGCCTCCCGCTCCGATCTCGGCGAAGTGGACGACCTCTGGCAACACGCCCGCCAGATCGCCGGTGAGCAGCTGGCCTGGCTGGTGTTGACCGAAGGCAAGGCGGGGGCGGTGGCCATTCACGGCGAGGAGCAGATCCGGGTGGCGGCGCGGCCGGTGTCGGTGGTGGATACCACGGGGGCGGGGGATGCCTTCGCCGGCGGCCTGATCCACGGGCTGGCGCGGGGCATGGCGATCCGGGAAGCGCTGCAGTGCGCGGTGGACTGGGGCGCCTTTGCGGTCGCCTCCGAGAGTTCCATCCCCTCCAGCGCCCTGAAGAACTGGCTCAAGCAGCCCCATTGAATCGACAAAAACGGTTGCGAATGACCCATGGCAGCATCGACGGGTGCGAGGGAGGAAACCGGCGAATTTAACCGTCAAAACCCGCCAAAACCTTGGGCTAACCCTGCAAGTTTGCGATCAATCAAAGAAAGTGTCGATTTATGTGCATCTTCATCGACACCCGCCTGAGCTGCTCTTAACCTTGACCTTCCACGACTCAGATTAAGAGGCGGACACTGCGCGGGCGCAGGGGTTCCCCTACCTCTTAGCTTTAGGTCGTCGTCCTGATTTCTGGCTTGTAGTAAGAGGCAAGTGCGACCATGCAACTGACACGATTTACCGACTATGCCCTGCGTACCCTCACCTTTCTGGCCGTCCAGCCGGGAGATCGCCTGTCGACCATCACAGAGGTGGCCGATACCTTTGGCATCTCCCGCAACCACGTGGTCAAGATTGTCCACCAGCTCGGCATCAAGGGGTACATAGAGACGGTGCGTGGCAAGCATGGCGGCATCCGGCTCGGTCGCTCCGCCGTCTCCATCAACCTGCGCGACGTGGTGATGGACATGGAGCACGTGCTCTGCCCGGTGGACTGCAAGCGCGAAAACTGCCGCCTCTCCGGTGGCTGCCGCATCCAGGGCATTTTGCGCCGCGCCATGAACGCCTTCCTCGAGGTGCTGGGTGAATACACCCTGGCCGATGCGGTACGTGACCCGACCCGGCTCTGCCACCTGCTCGGCATCGAACAGGATTCCATTCTGGCCATGGCATAAGCCAGGCAAGCACGACAAAGGGGCCCACGGGCCCCTTTGTCGTGTCCGGGATTTGGGTTCAGAGCTGGGGGATCAGGGTGATGGCGCCGTGCAGGCAGGCGAGGCCGCAGGCGCCGCAGGCCGCCATGTTGATGCTGACGCCGTCGGCGCAGGCCTTGATCGCCTGCTGGGGGCAGGCATCTTCGCAGAGCAGGCAGTAGAAGCCTTGGCGGGCCTGACAGCTTGCCTCGATCCGCACCCGGGTCTGCACCTGACGGCCCAGTTGCAGGTCGAGGGCGCCGGTCGGACAGGCTCTGGCGCAGCTGCCGCAGTAGCTGCACTGGCCGCAGGCGAGATCGAGCAGCGGCGTGCCGGCGATGGGGGTGCCGTCGTATTCGGGCTGGGTGGCCGGCTTGAGCAGGCCGTTGGGACAGGCCTTGAAGCATTCGCCGCAGCGGGAGCAGAGGGAGAGGAACTGGGACTCTTCGATGGCCCAGGGGGGACGGGCTTCATGGCAAACCACCTCGGGTTTGCGGGAGCCTCCCAATGCCTGCGTCAGCCAGCGACAGAAAAAATGCGTCATGCCCACCCCTGATACCTATTAGGGGTTAATTTTATCCAAGTTTCCCTTCGCAAGCCAGAGAATAGCGCCGGCCAGGATCGCAAGCCGGGTTGCCCTTGTGTAAGCTAGGCGGGTCTTCTTGCAGGATTGAATGAACTCATGTGGTTATTTCTGTGGCGTGCTTCTCTGCTCTATGTCTTCCCCTTGCTGATGTGGGGCTACTGCCGCATCAAGGGGATCGAATTCGTCGAGCTCGACACCGGGGTTAACAGCCACAAGTGGGTGGTGCTGGCCGCCTATCTGCTCTACGTGCTGATCTGGCTGCTGCTCAACCGCTATCTCGAACTGTTCCTGCGCCAACGGGGTCGCAAATGATCGAGCCCGGGCTCTGGACCCTGCTGCTGCCGGGTGCGCTGCTGGCCATCGGCATTGGCTGGGGGATCGGGCGGCGCAGCGGCACGGCACAAGCCCGGGAATTGCTGCTGAGCCAGGAGCGCTTGCAGATGCTGCAGGAGCGCTGTGACGAGCTGCAGGACGAGCGGCTGCTGGGTCAGCAGAAGCTGGATCAGCAGCAGACCCTGCTGATCAAGCTCACCGCCCGCCTCAAGGATGCCGAGGCCACCCTGCGTAGCGAGCGGCTGGCCGCCGCCGAGAAGCTGCAACTGCAACAGGAGGCTGAACAGCGCCTCAGCCAGCAGTTCGAGAACCTCGCCAACCGGATCTTCGAGCAGAACTCGGGCAACTTCCGCGAACTGAACCAGAACAGCCTGGATCTGCTGCTCACCCCGCTGAAAGAGCAGCTTGAGGGCTTTCGCCGCCAGGTGGGGGAGACCCACGCCCAGGAGACGGCCCAGCGCCACAGCCTCAAGTTCGAATTGGAGCGCCTGGCTGAGCTCAACGCCCGCATGACCGAGGAGGCGGCGGCGCTGACCCGCGCCCTCAAGGGCGACAGCAAGCAGCAGGGCAACTGGGGCGAGGTGGTGCTGGCGCGCATCCTGAGCGAATGCGGCCTGCGCGAGGGTCACGAGTACCACACCCAGGTCAACATCGAGGTGGACAAGGGCAAGCGCTATCAGCCTGACGTCATCGTCCACCTGCCGCAGGACAAAGACATCATCATCGATGCCAAGGTGTCGCTGACCGCCTACGAGCGCTGGTACAACGCCACTGACGAGCTGGAGAAGGCGGTAGCGCAGAAAGAGCACGTCGCCTCGGTGCGTAACCACATCCGCGAGCTGGGCCGCAAGGATTACCAACAGTTGCCCGGGGTGCGCACCCTCGACTACGTGCTGATGTTCGTGGCGGTGGAGCCCGCCTTCCTCACCGCGGTGGAGGCTGACCCCTCGCTGGTGCGCTACGGTCTCGACAACAACATACTGCTGGTGAGCCCCACCAACCTGATGGTGGCGCTGCGCACCATAGAGAACCTGTGGCGCTACGAGCGGCAGAACCAGAATGCCCGCCAGATTGCCGAGCGGGCTGGCCGCCTCTACGAGAAGCTGCGGCTGTTCGTGGAGGAGATGCAGCAGTTGGGGGGCAGCCTGCACAAGGCGCAGGAGAGCTACGACAAGGCGATGGGGCGGCTGGTCAACGGCCGCGGCAACCTGATTGCCCAGGTGGAGCGCTTTCGCGAGCTGGGGGTGGAGGTGACCAAGACCCTGCCCGAGCCGCTGGTCAACCGGGCGCTGGAGCGGGAAGACCCGGCCGAGTGAGGCGGGGCCTCATGCTTCATCTAACAAGAAGGGCAGCCAGTGGCTGCCCTTTTGTATTTCTTCGTCCGCACAGTACGTGTGAACTCACCGGCATGCGGGTTGTCGCTCTGGTCGGTTATTGCCTCCAGAAGGAGGGGAAGAAGATCACCGCCACGGTCAGGATCTCGAGGCGTCCCAGCAGCATGCCGAATGACAGGATCCACTTGGCCGAGTCCGGCAGGGAGGCGAAGTTGGCGCTGGGGCCGATGACCGGGCCCATGCCCGGGCCTACGTTGGCCACGGCGGTGATGGAGCCCGAGATGGCGGTCAGGGGATCCAGTCCGATGGCGCCGAGCAGGGCGGCGATCAGCAAGATGATGGCGAAGTAGGCCAGCACGAACGAGATCATCGAGCGGATGATGGCGTCGTTGACCGGCCGGCCGTTGTACTTCTGCGGGAAGACGCCGGAGGGGTGCATCAGCTGGCGCATCTGCTTCTTGAACAGGGCGAACGCCACCTGCACCCGGAAGATCTTGAGGCCGCCGGCGGTGGAGCCGGAGCAGGCGCCGAGCGCCAGCAGCACGATGAAGATGATGCTGGTGAGCGGGCCCCAGGTGCCATAGTCGCCGAGACCATAGCCAGTGGTGGTGAGCACGGAGACGATGTTGAAGCTGCCGATGCGCAGGGCATCCGTGAAGTCGTAGGTGCCTCGCAGCCAGAGATAGACGGTAACCACCAGGGTGACCCAGACCACCAGCCAGAAGAAGCCCCGCACTTGGGCATCCTTGAGCAGGCTGTGATCGCGCCGGCTCAGGCTCTGCACGTAGAGTAGGAAGGGCAGGCCGCCGAGAAACATGAAGAGGGTGCCGATCCAGTGCGCCGAGTTGGAGAAGTGGGACATGGATTGATCGGAGGTGGAGTAGCCGCCGGTACTGAGGGTGGTCATGGCGTGATTGACCGCCTCGAACAGGGTCATGCCGCTCACCCAGTAGGCCAGAAAGCAGAGCATGGAGAGTACCAGATAGACCTGCACTATGTTGTTGGCTACCGTCTTGGCGCGTGGCGCACTTTTATCCGACCAGTCCGAACTCTCGGTCTGGAACAGCTTCATGCCCCCCACGTTGAGGTAGGGCAGTACCGCTACCGCCATCACGATGAAACCCACCCCGCCCAGCCACTGCAGGATGGAGCGCCACAACAGGATGCTGTGGGCCATGTTGTCGAGGCCGGACAGCACGGTGGAGCCCGTGGTGGTCACCCCCGACATGGTCTCGAAGTAGGCGTCGGTGAAGTTGATGTGGGTGATGAAGAAGAAGGGCAGGGCCCCGAAGATGCAGGCCACCACCCAGACCGAGGTGGTGAGCAGGAACATCTCCCGCACGCCGAGGTGAAACACCGCCTTGCGGCCGTAATGGAGGCAGAGCAGGGCTGCGCCGTGAGTGATCAGCACCGACTTGAGAAACTCGACGAACCCCTCCGAGCCGGTCAGCAGGGCCAGCAGGGTGGGCAGCCACATGAACAGGGCCAGTTTGGAGAGCACCAGCCCGAGGGTGAAGATGATGGGACGCAGCTTGATCATGCAAGATAACCTGGTCGTGGATGGACAAAAGACCCGGGCACCCCCCTGGAGAGGTGGTGCCGGGTCTGCTTTGCGCTGCCTGGGTACATGGGCAGGTTACAGGAAGAAGGGACTTGGCTGGAACAAGCGTTCCACTTCCGGAATGTACTTCTTGTCCACCAGGAACATCACCACGTGGTCGTCCTGCTGGATCTGGGTGCGATCGTGGGCGATCAGCACCTCGTCACCGCGCACGATGGCACCTATGGTGGTGCCGGGCGGCAGCTTGAGCTCGCCCACCGTCTTGCCGACCACCTTGGAGGTGTTTTCGTCACCGTGGGCGATCGCCTCGATGGCCTCGGCCGCCCCGCGGCGCAGGCTGTAGACGTTGGCGATGTCGGCCCGGCGCACATGGGTCAGCAGGGCCGAAATGGTGGCCTGCTGGGGCGAGATGGCGATGTCGATGGAGCCGCCCTGCACCAGATCCACGTAGGCGCTGCGCTGGATCAGCACCATGGTCTTCTTGGCGCCCATTTTCTTGGCGAGCAGGGCCGACATGATGTTGGCCTCGTCCTCGTTGGTCACCGCGATGAAGACGTCGATCTGGTCGATGTGCTCCTCCGCCAGCAGCTCCTGATCCGCCGCATCGCCGCAGAAGACGATGGTGTTCTCCAGCACCTCGGAGAGCTGCTCCGCCCGCTTCTGGCTGCGCTCGATGAGCTTCACGCTATAGCGCTTCTCCAGCTGACGGGCGAGGCCTGCGCCTATGTTGCCGCCGCCGACGATCATGATCCGCCGGTAGGGGCTCTCGAGGCGCTGCAGCTCCGACATCACGGCGCGGATATGGCCGGCGGCCGCCACGAAGAACACCTCGTCATCCGCTTCTATGATGGTGGTGCCCTGCGGACGGATGGAGCGGCCCTGACGGAAGATGGCCGCCACCCGGGTCTCGATGTTGGGCATGTGATCGCGCAGGGTGGAGAGGGCATTGCCCACCAGCGGGCCGCCGTAATAGGCCTTGACCGCCACCAGCCCCACCTTGCCGCCGGCGAAGTCCACCACCTGCAAGGCGCCCGGGTATTCGATCAGGCGGCGCACATAGTCGGTTACCAGTTGCTCGGGGGCGATCAGGTGATCCACCGGCACCGACTCGGGCAGGAACAGCCGATCCCGCTCCACCAGATAGGCCGGGGAGCGAATGCGCGCCACCTTGTTGGGGGTGTTGAACAGGGAGTAGGCCACCTGGCAGGCGATCATGTTGGTCTCGTCGCTGTTGGTGACCGCCACCAGCATGTCGGCATCCTGGGCGCCTGCTTCGCGCAGCACCTTGGGATGGGCGCCGTGGCCGTTCACAACCCGCAGGTCAAACTTGTCCTGCAGCTCGCGCAGCCGATCGCTGTCGGTGTCGACTATGGTGATGTCGTTGTTCTCGCCGGCCAGGTTCTCGGCCAGGGTGCCGCCGACCTGACCGGCGCCCAGAATGATGATCTTCATAGAACAGCCTCATGGACGTCACCCTTGCCAGCTCTGCCTGTGTGCGCGGGAACAGTCATCAACATCATGAATCTCATAGGAAAAACGTGCTCGATATTGGGCAGTAACGGGTGCCGACCGGCGGCACCCCCGTGCTTGTGGCCCTGCTTAGCGCTTGCTCAGTTTGGCGTAGTAGAAGCCGTCCATCTCGGCCTCGCCCGGCAGGAACTGGCGACCCGGGCACTCCGGTGTGTCCTCTGCATGCAGGGGCACCAGGGTGGCATCCGGCGTGGCCGCGAGGAAGGCGCGGATCTGATCGCGGTTCTCTTCCGGCTGCACGGAGCAGGTGGCGTAGAGCAGAGTACCGCCGCTTTTCAGTTTCGACCAGAGGGCGCCGAGGATGCGGCGCTGCAGCTCCGCCAGCTCGCGAATGTCCTGATCCCGGCGCAGCCACTTGATGTCGGGGTGGCGGCGGATGACGCCGGTGGCGGAGCAGGGGGCATCCAGCAAAATACGGTCGAACTGCCCCTCTGGCCACCACTGATCCGGCGTGCTGGCATCGCCGTGGATCACCTTGGCGCTGAGGCCGATGCGATCCAGGTTCTCCTGCACCCGCTTGAGGCGGTTCTCGTCGGCATCGACGGCGACCACGCCGGCCAGCGCGGGTTGGCGCTCCAGCAGGTGGGCGGTCTTGCCGCCGGGGGCGGCGCAGGCATCCAGCACCCACTCGCCCGGCTGCGGGTCGAGCAGGGCGGCGGCCTGTTGTGCTGCGCCATCCTGTACCGAACAGTCACCGACCTCGAAGCCGGGCAGCTTGGTCACGTCGCAGGGACGCTCCAGCAGGATGCAATCCTCGCCCTCTTCACCGGCCACCGCATTGATGCCGGCGTCGGCCATGCGGGCCAGCATCTGCTCGCGGCTCTGGCGCTGGCTGTTGTTGCGGATCCACATGGGCGGGCGCTGGTTGTTGGCCTCCATGATGAACTCCCACTCATCCGGATAGGCCTGACGCAGACGCTTGGTGAGCCACTCGGGGTGGCCGAGGCGCACGCTCGGCACGCGGTCGATGCGCAGCAGAATGACTTCGGCGCTGCGCTGGAAGTTGCGCAGCACGCCGTTGATGAGGCCGCGCAGAGAGGTCCCCTTGAGCAGCTTGACGGCGTTGACGGTCTCGGCCACCGCGGCGTGAGCCGGAATGCGGGTGTAGATGAGCTGATAGAGACCGACCAGGATGAGGTAGTGGAAGATGCGGCTCTTGTTCTTGAGCGGCTTGTCCATCATCTCGCCGACCGCCGCATCGAGGCGAGGCAGCCAGCGCAGGGTACCGTAGCAGAGTTCTTGCAGGAGGGCGCGATCGCGGGGCGCAACCTTCTCCTGGGCAGCAGGCAGAACGGCTGAGAGGGACTGGCCCTGATCCAGCACCTGTTGAATGACGAGAGCAGCCTGTGCGCGTGTTTTCATAGTGTTACCTTAGATGCGCAAGTCGGGGCCTAGGCCCCGCCTTGTGTCAATTCAGTTCAATTCAATTGCGTGCCGGGTTCAAACCAGTCGCGGCGAGAGTTGAGCAGATCCGTCACGGACATCGCCTTCTTGCCGGGTGGCTGCAGGGTCAGCAGGCGCAGTACCCCCTTGCCGGTGGCGACATCGATCCCCTGTTTGTCGGCCTTGAGCAGGGTGCCGGCCACCTGGCCGTGATCCTGTGTGATGACCTCGGCCTGCCATACCTTGACGGTCTGATCGGCTACCTCGAACCAGCTGATGGGCCAGGGGTTGAAGGCGCGGATGCAGCGCTCGATGGCGGCTGCGTCCATCGACCAGTCGATGCGGGCCTCTTCCTTGGAGAGCTTCTCGGCGTAGTTGGCCAGCGCATCGTCTTGCGCCTCGGCGGCGGTGTCGCCGGCGGCCATTGCGTTGATGGTGTCAACCAGCGCCTGCGGGCCCAGCTCGGCCAGCTTGTCATAGAGGCTGGCGGAGGTCTCGTCGGCGGCGATGGGGCAGCTCACCTTGCGGATCATGGCACCGGTATCCAGCCCCACATCCATCTGCATGATGGTGACGCCAGTCTCGGCATCCCCCGCCCAGATGGAACGCTGGATCGGGGCGGCGCCGCGCCAGCGCGGCAGCAGGGAGCCGTGCACGTTGATGCAGCCCAGACGCGGGGTATCGAGCACCACCTTGGGCAGGATCAGGCCGTAGGCCACCACCACCATCAGGTCGGCGCCAAGGGCAGCCAGTTCGGCCTGGGCCTCTTCCTTGCGCAGGGAAGCCGGTTGATAGACCGGTAGATCGTGGGCCAGCGCCAGCTCCTTGACCGGGCTGGCGGTGAGCTTCTGGCCGCGGCCGGCGGGCTTGTCCGGCTGGGTATAAACGGCGACGACCTCGTGGTCGGAAGACAACAACGCCGCCAGGTGACGGGCGGCGAAGTCGGGAGTACCGGCAAAAATCAGTTTCAGCTTATTCAATGGGGCAGATCCTCAGAGGACTTTGCGATCTTCACGGGCCATCTTTTCCAGCTTCTGGCGAATGCGTTGGCGCTTGAGCGGGGAGAGGTAATCAACAAACAGCTTGCCGACCAGATGGTCCATCTCATGCTGGATGCAGATGGCGAGCAGATCGTCTGCTTCCAGCTCGAATGCCTTGCCGTGGCGATCCAGGGCGCGCACCTTGACCCACTCGGCGCGGGGCACCAGGGCACGGCTGCCGGGTACGGAGAGACACCCTTCCTCGATACCGGTGCTGCCGGCCTGCTCGATGATCTCGGGGTTGATCAATACCAGAGGATCTTCACGGTTTTCAGAGACATCGATCACTATGATGCGCTGATGAATGTCGACCTGAGTGGCGGCGAGGCCGATGCCTTCCTCCGCGTACATGGTTTCGAACATATCATCTACAATGTGTTGTAACTCGGGTGTAAAGGTCTCGACAGGGGCTGCGACGGTACGCAGACGCTCATCGGGGAAACGCAATACATCTAGAATGGCCATAGTTTTTTCTTTAGTTTCGTATAAATGCAGTCAATATTGGCGTAATTCTAGTCATTTACGCCGACAAAAAACAGCAACACTTTGCGCGCAGAAGTAACAGGGAGTGTTATGTATCTGAAGCAAACCATCCTCGCCTGCCTGTTGGCCACGTTGAGCCAGGGAGCTCAGGCCGACCAGCTCAAACTGAAGGCAGGCTATCCCGAGACCTATGTGGTGCAAAAAGGCGACACCCTCTGGGATATTTCTGGCCAGTATCTGGCAGAGCCCTGGCTCTGGCCAAGGCTCTGGAACATCAACCCGCAGATTGCCAATCCCCACTGGATCTACCCGGGTGACGTGCTGCACCTGAGCTGGGTCAATGGCGAGCCGCGGCTCGGCAAGGCGACCCAGGGCGGCAAGCAGGTGATCCGTCTCTCTCCCAAGAGCCGCTACGAGAACAAGGCCAACCCCATTCCGACCCTGCCGCTCAGCGAGATCGGCCCCTTCCTGCAGACCGACCATATTCTGGCAAACAGCCAGCAGGCGAAGCAGTTGCCCTACGTGCTTGGCAATGATGAGGCCCATATCGGCATGCTGGAGGGCGATACCCTCTACGTGCAGGGTTCGCTGATCCCGGGCCAGGATTACGGCATCTACCACCCTGGCGCCATCTACAAGGATCGGAAAACCGGTGAGCAACTTGGGCAGGAGGCGGTTTTCGTCGGTACGGCCAGAGCGGAGGCCTTGCTGCCGGATGGCCGCACCCGGGTCACCCTCAGCCACAGCAAGCGGGAAGTGTATCAGGGAGACAAGCTGATGCCGTTCCCGCCGCAGGAGAGCCTCTCCGCCGTGTTTACACCCAAGGCGGCCCCAGTGATCGCGCCAGGCTATATCGTTGATCTGCCGAGCAAGGCCCGCGGGGGCGGCAAGTTTGATGTCGTGCTCATCAACAAGGGCATACGTGATCAGGTGGCGCCCGGCGACGTGCTGGAGGTCCTGCGACCCGGGACCCGGCTGGTGAGCAAGAATGGCAAGGTCGCCTATCGGGAGTACTCCTCCGTCTACGACAAGGCCTTCTATTCTGCCGGCAAACCACCGCTCCCGTCGGAGGCGGTGGCGAGGGTCATGCTGTTCAAGGTGTATGACAAGTTGAGCTACGGGCTGATCCTGCAAAGCCAGGAGATGGTTGGCACCGGTTATCAGGTCAGCAACTTCTGACGTGACGCTTCCATCAGGGCGACTCGCGCTGTGGCTGACGCTGGATGCCGTCACCGGTATCGGCCCGGTCACTGCCGCTCGTCTGCTCGCCAATTTCGGCGGCGACATCGCCGCCCTGTTCGACTCGGAAGACGGCACCTTGCGAGAGCTGGGTCTGCAAAGTGCCCAGGTCCGGCAGATGCGATGGCCTCTGCAGGTGGTCGAACAGGGGCTGAGCTGGGCAGCCGAGCCCGGCAATCACCTTCTCTGCCCCGACGATCCTGTCTATCCACCTCTGCTCAAGGAGATCCCAGCCGCCCCTCTGCTGCTCTACTGTCGTGGCAATCTGTCGGCCTTGTCTGTTCCCCAGCTGGCTATGGTTGGCACGCGTCACCCAACCTATGCCGGCAAGGACAATGCTGCCCGCCTCTGCAGCGAGCTGGTCGGGTGCGGATTGGCCATCACCTCCGGTCTGGCGCTTGGCATCGATGGGATCTGTCATCAACAGGCGCTGACAAACGGGGGGGTCACCCTGGCTGTGCTGGGCTCCGGGCTCGACAGCCTCTATCCCAAGCGTCATCAAGGGCTGGCAGAGCAGATCCAGGAGCAGGATGGTGTGCTCATCTCCGAGCTGGCGCCCGATAAGGGGCCGCTGGCGGAACACTTTCCACGGCGCAATCGCATCATTAGCGGCCTGTCGCTGGGAACTCTGGTGGTGGAAGCTGCCGAGCAGAGCGGGTCGCTCATCACTGCCCGTTACGCGCTAGAACAGGGACGGGATGTCTTCGCCGTGCCGGGGGCACCGCAGAACGGGCAGGCGCTGGGTTGCAACAAATTAATCCAGCAGGGGGCCAAACTTGTGTTGAGCGCGGCCGATATAGTGGAAGAGCTGCCGGGATTCTGTGCCCTGAGCCATCAAGGGACGGATATGTCTGAGCAGCAGCATAATAGCGAATTGCCTTATGCCGATTTGTTGGATAACGTAGATTACGAGACCACGAGCGTGGATACCGTTGCCGAGCGGACCCAGCTTCCTGTCGAAGTGGTATTGGGCAGGTTGGTTGAGCTGGAGCTGGCCGGAGCAGTGATGGCGGTAGCCGGTGGATACGTCAGAGCGAGGAGGGCGAATCATGTTTGATGTACTGATGTACCTTTTCGAGACCTACATCCACAGCGATGCAGATGTGACGGTCGAACAAAACGAACTCACCGATGAACTGAGCCGCGCCGGTTTCGACAAGGAGGAGATCGAGAAGGCACTCGACTGGCTGGAAAGACTGGCCAATCTGCATGACAGCGAGCGGGAGGTCTACGTGGCCGCCAGCACGCAAGGCTCGATGCGCATCTATGCCCCGCAAGAACTGGCCCGTCTCAGCACCGAGTGCCGCGGCTTCCTGCTGTTTCTGGAGCAGGCCCAGGTGCTCAACGCCGAAACCCGCGAAATCTGCATCGAGCGTCTGCTCGAGCTGGACAAGCCGGATATCGAGCTGGATGACCTGAAGTGGGTGGTCATGATGGTGCTCTTCAACGTTCCCGGCAGTGAGAACGCCTACCAGCAGATGGAAGAGCTGGTGTTTGACGAGTCAGATGGCGTCATCCACTGACAGCCCGCAGCCGCGCTGGTAGAATCCGGAATATCTGGATTTCAAGGCGCGGCCCATGTCAAAGATCGATCACCACCTCTTTTCTGCCCACGAGCATGCGCTTGAGCGTGAACCATGCCCGCAGTGTGGTGCCGAGCTGGTGATCCGCCAGGGCAAGCACGGCCCTTTTCTGGGTTGTTCCGCCTATCCTGCCTGCGACTTCATTCGCTCCCTGACCCCTTCCGGCCGTGACATCGAGAAAGTACTCGAGGGGTCTGCCTGTCCGGACTGCGGTCAACCGCTGGCGATCAAGAAGGGGCGTTATGGGTTGTTCGTCGGTTGTACCCAATATCCGGCCTGCCAGCACATCGAATCCCTGCAGGAGAGTGACGATACCCAGGTACTCTGTCCCGAGTGTGGCAAGGGTCATCTGATCAGCCGTACTTCGCGTTATGGCAAGCAGTTCTACTCCTGTGACGGCTATCCCCACTGCAAATACGTCGTCAATGACAAGCCGGTTGCCATGCCTTGCCCGCAGTGCGGCTGGGGTATCATGGTGGAGAAAAAGGTGCGGGGGACAGTGCGCTGGGTCTGTCCGCAAAAGAAATGCGGTCACCAGAGCGAGCGGGTATAATCGCGCCGCCTTGAGCGAATTGAAACGTTTTCGGCAACCTTCCACCCCCCACTTGGAGTAAGGAAATTCCCGCCATGACTAAACCGTTCGTTGCCGTATTGATGGGCTCTGATTCCGATTTTCCCGTGATGCAGACCACTCTTGAGGTTCTCAAGTCGTTCGACATCGCGGTGGAAGTGAAGGTGACTTCCGCACACCGTACCCCGGCTGCGACCCACCAGTACGTAACCGATGCCGAAGCCCGTGGTTGCAAGGTATTTATCTGCGCCGCCGGTCTGGCCGCGCACCTGGCTGGTGCCGTGGCTGGCATCACTACGCGTCCCGTGATCGGCGTGCCCATCGATGGTGGCCCGCTCAAGGGGCTGGATGCCCTGCTCTCCACCGTGCAGATGCCGGGTGGTGTGCCGGTGGCAACCGTGGCTATCGGTAAAGCCGGAGCCAAAAATGCCGGCTATCTGGCAGCCCAGATGCTGGCGGTGGCCGATGATGAACTGGCGGCCAAGGTTCGGGCCGAGCGCCAGAAGAATGCCGACGAGGTGCTGGCCAAGGATGCCGCCCTGCAGGCTCAACTCAAGTAAACCCCGAGACGGCAACCACGGTCAGCCTCGCTCTCTGTTGTTGGCAGGGGGATAAAGGGGGCTGCGGTGGTTGCCACCCTGCGGGGTCAACCTTAATTGATGATGAGGCGACAGCCCGGCTGTCGCATTTTTTATGTCCAAAGAATTTGAACTTGCTGTTGCCGCACTCCAGCACGATGGGGTGATTGCCTACGCTACCGAAGCGGTTTTTGGCCTGGGGTGTGACCCCGATTCCGAAGCGGCGGTACAACGCCTGCTGGCGATCAAGCAACGACCGGTAGAGAAAGGGTTGATCCTGATTGCCGCCGAGCTGGCCCAGCTGCAGGATTACATCGATTTGGACCAGCTTACCAGCGAGCAGCTGGCCAAGGTGGAGGCGAGCTGGCCCGGCCCCTTTACCTGGATCATGCCGGCTCGTCCCGATACGCCGGCCTGGCTGACCGGACAATTTGACACCCTGGCCGTGCGCGTCACGGCCCATCCACAGGTACAGGCGCTGTGCCGCGCCTTTGGCAAGCCGCTGGTCTCCACCAGTGCCAACCTGACTGGCGAGGAGCCTGCCCGCCGGGTGGCCGACATCGGCGAATTGCTGGCCAGCCAGCTGGCCTATATCCTGCCCGGTGAGGTGGGGGGGCAGGCCAACCCATCCGAGATCAAGGATGCCAGAACCGGTGCCGTCATTCGCCCCTCCTGAGCGGCGTTGGTGACCAGGTCTGGTGGCTATGCGGACGGGCGGAGTGCTGGTTCGAGGACATGACAATAATAGGGTCAGGCGACGATCCTGGCTGACTGGAGACAAGATGAGCAAACCGGATGTGGCCCAGGTCAAGGCCTTCCTGCTGCAGTTGCAGGACGACATCTGCCGTGGACTGGAGCAGGCTGACGGTGCCGGGCACTTTATGGAGGATGCCTGGCAGCGTGAGGGGGGCGGCGGTGGCCGTACCCGGGTGCTGCGCCATGGCGCCGTGATCGAACAGGGGGGGGTCAACTTCTCCCATGTGTATGGCGATGCCATGCCGGCTTCCGCCACGGCCCATCGCCCCGAGCTGGCCGGCCGCAGGTTCGAGGCCATGGGGGTGTCGCTGGTGATCCATCCACACAACCCCTACGTGCCGACCAGCCATGCCAACGTGCGTTTCTTCATCGCGGAAAAGGAGGGGGAGGCGCCCATCTGGTGGTTCGGAGGGGGCTTCGATCTGACGCCCTTCTATCCGTTTGAAGAGGACGTTCAGCACTGGCATCAGGTCTCCCACGACCTCTGCCAGCCGTTTGGCGACGACATCTATCCCGAGTTCAAGTCCTGGTGCGATCGCTACTTCTTCCTCAAGCATAGAGGCGAGACCCGCGGTGTCGGCGGTCTCTTCTTCGACGATCTCAATCGCTGGCCGTTTGCCGACAGCTTTGCCTTCATGCGAGCGGTGGGTGAAGGCTACCTCGCCGCCTATCTGCCGATTGTCGAGCGACGCAAAGGAGATGCCTATGGCGAGCGGGAGCGGGAGTTCCAGCTATATCGCCGCGGTCGCTACGTGGAGTTCAATCTGGTGTATGACCGCGGTACCCTGTTCGGTCTGCAGACGGGGGGGCGCACCGAGTCGATCCTGATGTCGATGCCGCCACTGGCCCGCTGGGAGTATGACTGGCAACCGGCGGCTGGCAGCCCAGAGGCGCAGCTCTACACCGACTACCTCAAGCCGCGTGAGTGGCTGTGAAGCAAGGGGCCATCGCGGCCCCTTCTTGTTGCCGATATTCGACTTGTTCCCGCGGGGGAAAACCCGTTAAATCGGGAGATTGCCCTCTAAAGGAACGCCTTGATGGATCGTTATCTGGTTTTTGGCCACCCGGTGCGCCACAGCAAATCCCCCTTCATTCATACCCTCTTTGCCCGGCAGACCCAGCAAGAGCTGGAATATGGTCTTGCCGAGCCGGCAGTCGAGGAGTTCGCCACCGCATTGCGTGCCTTCTTTGCCCAGGGCGGCAAAGGGTGCAACGTCACAGTCCCCTTCAAGGAGCAGGCATTTGCCCTGGTCGACCGGTTGAGCCCCAGGGCCAAACGGGCGGGGGCGGTCAATACCATCAAGTTGACCGATGACGGCGTATTGCTGGGGGACAATACCGATGGTGCCGGGCTGGTGGCTGACCTCAAGTCCCACGGGATGAATTTGGCCGGCAGCAGGATCCTGTTGCTGGGAGCGGGTGGTGCGGCGCGCGGTGCGCTGGCGCCCTTGCTGGCCGAAGTGCCGACCGAATTGGTGATCGCCAACCGGACCCACGCCCGGGCCGAGCAGCTGGCGGCCGAGTTTGCTGATCTGGGATCCGTCAGTGCCCAGACTTACCCGCAGCTAGCCGGTCCTTTCGATCTGATCATCAATTCCACCTCGGCCAGCCTGCAGGGAGAGCTCCCGCCGCTGGATCCTGCCCTGATCCATGCCGACATCGCCATCTACGACATGATGTACGGTGCGACGGGTACCCCTTTCATTGGCTGGGCCAGACAACATGGTGCCCGCCAGACCATGGACGGGCTGGGTATGCTGGTGGAACAGGCTGCCGAAGCGTTTACCGTGTGGCGCGGAATCCGGCCAGGGACTAAACAGGTATTGAGAGAACTGCAACGCAATCTGGGGACCCTATGAATCAAGGCATCCTGTTTCCCGAGCTGGCGGACTGGCAACCGCATGAACAGCGCATCCACTTTCCCGCCCAGCAGATGGGCGCACTGGTCGACTGCTACATCAGCCGCCGGCGACTGGAAAAAATGACCGGTCTCTCCCTGGCCAGGGAGGAGGACATACTGCGGGCCTTCGAAAGCGTGCGTTTTGATATCGAAGAGATGGCTGAAAAACTCATTGAAGAACAATAGTTTGCCGAGGATGGTGCAATCTATCTGTGATTTTTACGAGTTTTTTCTCAAAGCAGCGGAACTT
>NZ_NEVB01000234.1:0-980 GCF_002259925.1 Aeromonas sp. A35_P
TGCTGTAGGGAGTCTGTCCTTCCATCATCCTGCCCTGATGTGGCCGCTGGGTGTTGTAGTGTTCCAGGTAGCTGTCCAGGTCTGTCTGCATCTGCTCCACCGACTCATACCAGGTTGTCCGCCCCTTGATACGGAAATGTTCATCCAGCAGGGTTCGGTGCAGCCGCTCGATAAAGCCGTTGCTCTGCGGCCTGCGTACCTTGGTGGTCCGGTGCTCAATCCCCTCCAGTTGCAAGAACAGCTCGTAGGGGTGATGGTCAGGGCGTCCGCAGAACTCGCGCCCGTTGTCCGACAGGATGGTATAGACCCGCGCCTCGTGAGCCTCGAAGAACGGCAGGACCGTTTCGTTGAGTACATGGACCGAGGTTACCGGCAGCTTGCTGGTGTAGAGACGTCCCCAGGCGTGGCGGCTGTAGCAGTCCAGTACGGTTTGTAGATACACCTTGCCCGCCCCCTTGAGTGCGCCGACGAAGAAGGTGTCGACCGCCACCAGTTCCCCGGTGTAGTGAACCTCAATCTGGCGTTCGCGAAACTCGGGGCTGAAGCGCTCGAGCAGGCGAATCTGCTCGTCATTGAGCTCAATGGTCTGTTCCCTATGGGTTTTCTCGAGGCGCAACAAGCGGTCATGCTTGGAGAGCAAGTCGTGACGTTGCCACACGCCACGCACACCGCCCGCACTGACGTTGATGCCTTGCAGAGCCAGTTCTTGCGCGACCCGCAGCGGGCCATGGGTTGGTCTGGTGAGAGAGTAATCGAGGATGGCCTGCTCAATCTCGGGAGCGACCCGGTTAGGATGAGCCCCTTTACAGCCCGGCAATTTGTCGAGCAAGCCCTCGGCACCATAGGTTTGGTAATTACGGCGGATCTCGTAGAACTGCTGACGGCTGTAGCCGATGAGCTTGCAGGCTTTGCTGACGTTATTGAGCTCTTTGGCGAGCTCTAGCAGGCTGAGTTTACGACGTGCTACTTTCTCGTTGGTG
>NZ_NEVB01000234.1:1208-12605 GCF_002259925.1 Aeromonas sp. A35_P
TTCTCAGATATCGGCCGGCTCGGACCAAACCGCAAATTCATTGCCGCTGGGCTCGACAAAGTGAAAGCGGCGGCCACCGGGAAAGTCGAACAGGGGGCGAACTATGGTGCCCCCTGCGCTGGTCACCTTGGCCTGGGTTGTGACAATATCGGCGCTGTAGAACACCAGCAGGGCGCCGCCTTGCGCACTCTGGTTGCAAAGATCTGTGCGATAGAAGCCGCCATCCAGCCCTTCTCCCTCGAAGGCGCAATAATCGGGGCCATAATCGGCAAATTGCCAGCCGAAAGCGGCCTGAAAGAAGGCCTTGGTGGCGGCAAGATCCCTGGCCGCAAATTCCACATAGTTCAGTTTTTCATGGGCCCTGATCATGAAGATCTCCTTGTCGGTGATTATTTCGGTTGCCAGCGTTTTTGCGTGCGGATCGTGGAGTGGGGCAAGGCGTCCCAAGGGGTCAGCTTGAGCTGCTTGCGCCGAAACCAGTGCCAGGTTGCCATCAGCAGACCGACCCCTATGCCGAACAGCAGGCTCTGGCGCAGGGCAAATGCCGGGCTCACCTCATGTTGCCAGCCGAAGAACCACATCAACACCCCCCAGATAGCGCCGATGGGGATCCCCAGAGCAAGGACATTGACCAGAAAGCGTTCGTAGTGGGGCGGCCTGATGGTGAACCCCGCCTTTCGCAGCAGCCAGGTGATCGGCGGGTTGTAGTTGAGCGTCTGCACGCCCTTCTCTGCCAGCTCCCGGTGGGCGGCCGCCAGCCTGTTGTCGAATGTCATGGATCGTCCCTGTTATGGTGTGGCGCCATACGGTGCCTGTTGGCGACATTGTACTGGCAAGGGCGGAGATAAAACAGGTGGTGCATCACGATACGAAGCGACGCCTGTCTTGCCAACCCAAGGACATTGCGCCTATAAAGGCCCATTACTCTTGTCTGGATTGCAGCAATGAAGACCCATTCTGATGAACTGACCCTGTTTGTGGCGGTGGTGGAGGCGGGCAGTTTTCGCCAGGCGGCGGAGAACCTCGGCATGGACAACTCGGTGGTGAGTCGCGGCATCAAGCGGCTCGAGGAGAAGCTCGCCACCGTGCTGCTCAATCGCACCACCAGGCGGGTCAGCCTGACCGAGGAGGGGGGCTGGTTCTATCAGCGGGCGGTGAAGATCCTGACCGAGATGAGCGAGGCGGAGGGGCTGCTGCTGATGCGCCGCGAGCAGCCGGAGGGGGTATTGCGGGTCGATGCCGCCACTCCCTTTATCCTGCACCGGCTGGTGCCCATCATCGGCGAGTTTCGCCGCCGTTATCCCACCATCGAGCTGCAACTGCACAGCTCCGAGGGCTTTATCAACCTGATGGAGCGGCGGGTGGACATGGCCATTCGCATCGGCGAGCTGACCGACTCTTCCCTGCGGGCGCTGCCGCTGGGCCGCTCGCGGCTGCGACTGCTGGCGTCCCCCGACTATTTGCGCGAACGCGGCACCCCGCGCCAGCCTGCGGATCTGCTGAGCGGGCACGAGCTGCTCGGCTTTTTGCACCCCGATCACCTCAACCACTGGCCGCTCTTGAGCCAGGAGCAGGGGGATCGCTTTCCCATCACCCCGACCCTGCGCGCCAGCAGCGGCGAGACCTTGCGCCAGCTGGCGCTGCGAGGGCAGGGGATCGTCTGTCTGTCGGATTTCATGACGGGGGAGGACAGGGAGAGCGGGGCCCTGGTGGAGGTGCTGGCCCGCAGCAACAGCGGCGCCTCGCGCCCCATCAATGCGGTCTTCTACTCCGATGCCCAGCGCGACATCCGGCTGCGGGTCTGGCTCGATTTTCTCAAGGAGCAGCTGGGAAGCCATGCCCTGTGATCCCGCGGCCGGGTGAAGAGGGCAGGGGCTGCACCGGATAAGCAGACGGCCGCCTCAAGGGGCGGCCGTCTGCCTGGGAAGGTGGAGAGGGCTTAGCGGGGCAATCTGCCCCATACCCGGCTGAGCAGGGCGCCGCCGATGGCAGGCGGCACGGCCAGCAGCAGCGTCCCATACCAGGGGAGCTCAGCCAGGGTGGTGGCCAGGACGATGCAGGTGAGCACCAGCAACTGGGCAACCATCATCAGCAAGGTGCCTTCGCGGGGGGTCAGCTCTGCCTTGTGGGTGGCACAGGCTCGGGCTGAGGGGGTGTGAGTGGTGGTCGGCTTCATGGCGATGTCCCTGGGTTGCGTCTGATATGACTCAACGATGACAAGCAATGGCCGTTCCAAATTTTTTCGTGTTACTTATCAAATGGTTGGGTATGTGCGTGCCATTCCCGTTTCGGGAGTGATGCAAAATCGTTCGCAAAATGAAAACGCCACCCCAGGGTGGCGTCTTGCTTGAGCGAGGGCGGCTCAGCCGATCCGGTATTGGCGGATCTGCTCGTCTATCGCCTTGGCCAGTTCGAACAGCTCGCGACTGGCGGCATTGCTCTCTTCTGCGTGCTCCCGTTGATGCTCGGCCACCATGGCCAGCTCGTCCAGCGCCGCCCTGGCTTGTCCCATCTGTTGATCTTGCGCCTGGGCCAGCGCACTGATCTCGTTTATCTCGAGGGCGGTCTGCTTGATCTGGCCGCTGGCATCCATCAACACCGCCCTGGCCTGATGCATGCGCTCATGGCTCTCTTCACTCAGGGTGCGGGAGTCAGCCATGGAGCCGCTGGCCTGGCGGGTGCCCTCCTGCAGGCGCAGGATGAGATCCTGCACATCCTTGGTGGCGGTCTGGGTACGCACCGCCAGCTGGCGCACCTCGTCGGCCACCACGGCAAAGCCGCGCCCCATCTCGCCCGCGCCGCCTCGATGGCGGCGTTGAGCGCCAGCAGGTTGGTCTGGTTCGAGACGTCACGGATGAGGTTCATGATCTGGGTGATGTTGTTGCTGTCCTTGACCACCTCTTCGAGCAGAGCGGAGGAGCTGCCGATGCTGCTGCGCAGGGTGTCGAGCTGCTGGGCACTCTGACTGACGTCCCGCTCGATGGCGAGCATGTGGTCGGCGATGCGGTGGGTCACCTCATTGACCCCCTCAGAGCGACCGGCAATCTGCTCGGCATTGTCACCGATAAGGGCGACCACATTGCTCAGCTCCTGGATGCTCTGGGCCTGCTGGCAGGCCTCTCCTGCCAGGGCCTGGGCCTGATGCAGGGATTGGGAGGACTGGGCCGAGAGGGCGCTGCCTGACTGCTGGAAGCGGGAGAAGCTCTGGTTCAGGCTCTGGATCAAGCGGTTGAAGCTCTGCGCCATCTGGCCCAGCTCCGACTGATCCGAAAAGTCCAGGCGGGTCGCCAGATCCCGATCGGCGGTGATGTGGTGCATGCCGTCGGCGGCCTGGCGGATGGGGCGACTGATGGAGTGGGCGAGCCAGGCGGAGGCCAGCATGGCTAGCCCGCCGATAGCCAACGATACCATGATGATGAGCCGGCGGGATTCGCTGCGTCCCTCTTCCAGTTCGGCTGCATTGATTTCGCCTATCAGCAGGCGATTGAGTGCCGGAATGTAGCGCACGGCGATCAGATAGGTCTCTTTCCCAAGCGTGAGGGCCTTGACCGCGACCTGTTCTCTGGCTGCTGGGATCAGCGCTCTGACGGTATCGAGGAAGGTATTCTGATGGTGAGCAGCCCCCTTGAGCTCCTCTTCGGGGTGGATTTCGATATGCCCCTCCATATCGGCCAGATAGACTTGTCCGCTCTTGCCTATCCGGTAGCTGCTGATTAGTTTGCGCAGTGCGCTCATGTCGATGGAGGTGCCGGCCACCGCCAATACCTGCCCCTCTTTGCTGACGGCGGTATTGATATAGAGGGAGGCACGCTTGTCAAAGTCGGAGATGTCGAGGTTCAGCTCGTAGGGCTTGCCACGTTTGAGAAAGCCATAAAACCACCCATCTTTCGGGTCTGACTCGTTCAGCTGTTTCTGGGCCATGGCGCCCTTGCTGAAGTTGAGCAGGGTAGCGCTTTGGCGCGGGGCGATAAACACATTGCCCCCAATGCGCTGCTGCAACGCCTGAAAATAACGCTCCATGGCTGGCCACTGCTCGGCAGGCATGCCCTGACTCAGCCAGTCGAGGACAAAGCTGTTGCCCGCCAGTGCCTCGGCTTCGGTCAGGTGCTGGGTCAGTTCGGCGGTCAGCTGGTTGGCGATGCGCTCCACGCTGCTTGGCAGCTCATAGCGTTCCACCCGCTGCTGTGCCTGGTCGTGGGAGAGCTGTTCCAGGATCAGGGTGATGCAGCTGATGGCAATGATCATCAGGATGGCTACCCCGATCAGGATCCGGCTGCGGATCCCGAGCCCCGACCAGAGTGATTGCAGTCTAACAAGGTGTATCGCCCGCTCCATAACGCTCTCCTGTATTAAATAAGGTCGCATATGCGACCCAAGAGATGATTATAGATAGATAACTCAATTGAGAATGGCCGACATGAAATTGTCATAAAGGCAGGGGCGGTTGGCAGGGGGGCCGGCAGGCCATAAAACAAGAGGCCGACATTGCTGTCGGCCTCTTCAGTTTTTATTTCAAGGATATCGGTTGCCCGATCACTCCTCTTCGGCCCAGCGGCGTGAACGCTCGACCGCTTTCTTCCAGCCGTTGTAGCGCTTGGCGCGATCGTCGCGGTCCATCTGCGGGATGAACTCGCGGTCCACGCTGAACTTGTCTTCCAGCTCTTCCGAGCTCTTCCAGAAGCCGACGGCGAGGCCGGCCAGGAAGGCGGCGCCCATGGCGGTGGTCTCGATCCGGGTCGGACGCACTACCGGGGTGTGCATCATGTCGGCCTGGAACTGCATCAGGAAGTCGTTGGCTACCGCGCCACCGTCCACCTTGAGGGCTGCCAGCTTGATGCCGGAGTCCTGCTGCATCGCATCCAGCACATCGCGGCTCTGGTAGGCGATGGATTCCAGCGCGGCACGGATGATGTGGTTGCGGTTGGCGCCACGGGTCAGGCCGACCATGGTGCCGCGAGCATACGGATCCCAGTAGGGGGCGCCCAGACCGACGAAGGCCGGTACCAGGTAGACGCCGTTGGTGTCGCCCACCTTGGAGGCGAAGTAGTCGGTGTCGCGGGCATCGTGAATGATCTTGAGCTCGTCACGCAGCCACTGGATGGTGGCGCCACCCATAAATACCGCACCCTCGAGGGCATAATTCACTTCCCCTTTCGGGCCGATGGCGACCGTGGTCAACAGGCCGTTGCTGGAGCGAACCGGCTCGGTGCCGGTGTTCATCAGCATGAAGCAGCCGGTGCCGTAGGTGTTCTTGGCCATCCCTTTTTCGAAGCAGAGCTGGCCGAACAGGGCAGACTGCTGGTCACCGGCGATACCGGCGATGGGGATGCGGGAGCCGCCGCCACGGGTGGTGTAGCCATAGACCTCGGAGGAGGGTTTCACTTCCGGCAGCATGGAGGCGGGGATGCCCAGCTCGTCCAGCATGCGCTGATCCCACTTCAGATCGCGGATGTTGTAGAGCATGGTACGGGAGGCGTTGGTCGGGTCGGTGACGTGCACTTCGCCGTTGGTCATCTTCCACACCAGCCAGGTGTCGATGGTGCCGAACAGCAGCTCGCCGTTCATCGCCTTCTCGCGGGCCCCTTCCACGTTGTCGAGGATCCACTTCACCTTGGTGCCGGAGAAGTAGGCATCCAGCACCAGACCGGTGTTTTCACGGACGTACTCTTCCAGGCCGCGTGCTTTGAGTTCTTCACAGATGGCCGCGGTGCGGCGGCACTGCCAGACGATGGCGTTGTAGATGGGTTTGCCGGTGGCCTTTTCCCATACCACTGTGGTTTCACGCTGGTTGGTGATGCCGATGGCGGCGATCTCTTCGCTGCGAAGGCCAGTCTTGGCCAGCACTTCGGTGAACACGGAGGACTGGGTCGCCCAGATCTCCATCGGGTCGTGCTCTACCCAGCCCGCTTTCGGGTAGTGCTGGGTGAATTCGCGCTGGGAGGTACCGACTATGTTGGCGTCCTGGTCAAACACGATGGCGCGGGAGGAGGTGGTACCCTGGTCCAGAGCGACGACATATTTCTTTTCAGCAGACATGATGTTCTCCACGTTTTTATTTTCCACGTTTTTACACGTTGGGGAGGGCCGCTCTTAGGCGGCGGCCTCTTCTTTGGCGGTTTGGGCAGCTTGCTCGGTGGCGGCAACACGGTTGCCCGGCACACAGGGAGCCAACACTTTCACATACAGCGCGGTACCGATCTGGGCGCCGACGATGGGGCCGAGGATGGGAACCCAGAAGTAGGGGTTGTCACGACCACCGGTCAGGGCCACGTCACCCCAGCCGGCCAGGAAGGCGAACAGTTTGGGGCCGAAATCACGAGCCGGGTTCATGGCAAAACCGGTTAACGGGCCAAGGGATGCGCCGATCACCGCGATCAGGATACCGATCAGCAGGGCGGCGGCGAAGCCTTTGGGGGCGCCGTTGTTGTTGTCACCCAGTGCCATGATGCCCAGCATCAGCACGGCGGTGATCACCAGCTCGACGGTGAAGGCCTGCATGTTGGAGAGCAGGGCATTCGGGTAGGTAGAGAAAATGCCGGCGGTGCCGAGGCTCTCGACGCTGCCGCGTACCACGTTGTGGGTCACTTCCCACTGGCTGAAAAGGTTACCATAGAGGAAGTAAACCAGCGCCGCGAAGCAGAAGGCGCCAGCCACCTGGGCGATGATGTAGGGTACCACCTTGCGCTTGTCGAACCCGCAGAAGGTCATCAGCGCCAGGGTGACCGCAGGGTTGAGGTGGGCACCTGAGATGCCGCCGGTCACATAGATGGCGATGGCGACGCCCAGACCCCAGGTAATGGAGATTTCCCATTGCCCGAAGTTGGCACCGGCCAGCACCAGTGCGGCCACGCAACCGACGCCGAAGAAGATCAGCAGGCCGGTTCCGATAAACTCGGCGATGCACTCGCCAAGCAGGGTATTGGGTCTTTGTATGCTCATACCGTTATTCCTTATATCCACCCAGAGTAGGTTTGATGTTCCGTTTTGTTGTTTTTCATTCCCATTGTTGCGCCCAAAAACGTTTCTTCTTGTTTTTTGAGCTGACGCAAACGTTATGCTCGTTTGCGCTCGTTCTCGGACGAGAGAGAAAATAAACCGAAATCGACCATTCACCACTCCCTCCCCGCAGGAAATGTGGACAAGATCCCACTCATTGCTAAGAAAATGTGACGGAAAGCAAGTTGATACCGTGGTTATACCACTTAGTGGGTACCTATAAGCCTTGCTGCACAAGGGATTGCGGCTGATGAGTGATTACTCATCTGGCGCTTTCTTTTGTAATAAAACTGCAATATTTCCGACTGCATCACAGATTAAATGTTCACATATGAGCACAATAGGCTCGCTTTCGAATCGGGACTCCTCTGATTGGTCAGCATGGACAGGGCACCCTCAACCGCCCACAACAACAATAAGGAAGCAGAACATGCTTAGTCTCTTCAGGCCTGCACCACACATAGACAGGCTCCCGGCCGACAAGGTCGACCCCTTCTACAAACGCATGCGTTGGCAGGTGTTCTTCGGGATCTTCTTCGGTTATGCCGGTTACTACTTGGTACGGAAAAACTTCAGTCTGGCGATGCCTTACCTGATCGAGCAGGGCTTCTCCCGCGGTGATCTGGGCCTGGCCCTGTCCGGCGTTTCCATCGCCTACGGTCTCTCCAAGTTCCTGATGGGGAACGTGTCGGACAGATCCAACGCCCGTTACTTCCTCTCTGCCGGCCTGCTGCTGTCAGCCGGTATCATGTTCATGATGGGGACCATGCACTGGGCCACCTCCAGCATCGCCATCATGTTCGTGCTGCTGTTCCTGAACGGCTGGGCACAGGGCATGGGCTGGCCGCCCTGCGGTCGCACCATGGTGCACTGGTGGTCGCAAAAAGAGCGGGGCGAAATCGTCTCGGTCTGGAACGTGGCCCACAACGTGGGTGGCGGCATGATAGGCCCGCTGTTCATTCTGGGGATGGGCTGGTTCAATGACTGGCGCAGTGCCTTCTACGTGCCGGCCGCCGCGGCTGCCGCCATCGCGGTGATCGCCTTCTTCGTGATGCGTGACACCCCGCAATCGGTGGGTCTGCCGCCCATCGAAGAGTTCAAGAACGACTATCCGAAGGATTACAACGAGAGCCACGAGCAGGAGTTTTCCGCCAAGGAAATCTTCATGAAGTACGTGCTGCACAACAAGCTGCTGTGGTACATCGCGATCGCCAACGCCTTTGTCTACCTCATTCGCTACGGTGTGCTGGACTGGGCGCCCACCTACCTGAAAGAGGCCAAGGACTTCAGCGTCGACAAGTCCTCCTGGGCGTACTTCCTCTATGAGTGGGCCGGTATTCCGGGCACCCTGCTGTGCGGCTGGATCTCTGACAAGATGTTCCAGGGCCGCCGCGCCCCGGCCGGCATCCTGTTCATGGTGCTGGTGACCATTTCCGTGCTGGTTTACTGGTTCAACCCGGCCGGCAACCCGACCATCGACATGATGGCTCTGGTCGCCATCGGCTTCCTCATCTACGGCCCCGTCATGCTGATCGGCCTCTATGCGCTGGAGCTGGCGCCGAAGAAGGCGGCCGGTACAGCGGCGGGCTTCACCGGTCTGTTCGGTTACCTGGGTGGCGCGGTTGCGGCCAACGCCATGCTGGGCTACACCGTTGACCACTTCGGCTGGGACGGTGGCTTCATGGTGCTGACTGCCTCCTGCTTGCTCTCCATCGTGCTGCTGGCGATGACCCTCAAGCACGAGAACGAGTCGATTGCCGCCAAGGCTGCTGTTCATAAGGCATAAAACGTGATCCTGCCCTTATCGATTGGAAAAGGGATCAGGTAAACTGCCCAAGGCCCCGCATCTGCCGGGGCCTTTTTTCGTCTCATCATCGGAGTTCAAGCGTGAAGCAAACCCAACGACATCTGGAGATCCTGGACGTCCTGACGCGGCAGGGCTTTGTCTCGACCGAGGATCTGGTGACCCATTTTGACGTCAGCCCCCAGACCATTCGCCGGGATCTCAACGATCTTGCCGAGCAGAACAAGATCCGGCGCCACCATGGCGGGGCCTCCCTGCATTCGAGTACCGTCAACACCGCCTACAGCGCCCGCAAGGTGATGCAGCTCAAGGAGAAAGAGCGCATCGCCCGGGAAGTGGCCGCCAACATCCCCGACGGTTCGTCGCTGTTCATCGACATCGGCACCACCACCGAAGCCATCGCCCGCGCCCTGCTCGATCACCGCGAGCTGCGCGTGGTCACCAACAACCTCAACGTGGCCAGCATCCTCACCGCCAAGGATGACTTCACCGTCATCATCGCCGGCGGCGAAATTCGCAACCGGGACGGCGGCATCGTGGGGGAGGCGACCCGCGACTTCATCGGTCAGTTTCGGATGGACTACGGCGTCATCGGCATCTCTGGCATCGACAGCGACGGCTCACTGCTCGATTTTGACTACCACGAGGTGAAGATCGCCCAGGCCATCATCGCCCACTCCCGCCAGGTGTTCCTGGCCGCCGACCACACCAAGTTCGGTCGCAACGCCATGGTCAACCTCGGCAACCTCAGCCAGATCCACGCCCTGTTCACCGATCAGGAGCCGCCGGAGAAGCTGATGCGGCTGATGTCCCAGCATCAGATCGAGTGTCACATCTGCTGAGTCGCCGTTAATCCGCTCCAGCATCAGGCCGCCATCGGGCGGCCGTTTCGTTTTCAGCCTCCCGCCTTTCTGCTTGCCCTCATCCCACTGCCGATGGCGCGCTGATTACCCCAAAAAGCGCGAACTCGCTCACAGCCTTGCCCCCGTTTTCCCCATGCCCTGCCGCTTTATCACCGACCGGCAGCATTTTTAGCATTGCCAAAACAATCGCGATCACATTTTCTCCATAAAATGTTCGTTTATCATTTTTTCATGCTCTAATATGAGCGAAATCAAACATTGCGACGGTTTCGCAAGATCAAAATAAGAAAGTAGGTGAACATGAGCGAACATTATGATCTGGTCGTCGTCGGCGGCGGCATCAACGGGGTAGGCATTGCGGCTGATGCGGCAGGGCGGGGTCTGAAGGTTGCCCTGTTCGAGGCGCGCGATCTCGCCTCTGCCACCTCTTCCAACTCCAGCAAGCTGATCCACGGCGGCCTGCGCTATCTCGAACACTACGAATTCCGGCTGGTGAAAGAGGCGCTGGCGGAGCGGGAAGTGCTGCTCGGCATGGCCCCTCACATCGCTCGCCCCATGCGTTTTCGCCTGCCCCATCGCCCGCACCTGCGCCCGGCCTGGATGATCCGCGCCGGCCTCTTCCTCTATGACAACCTGGCCAAGCGCGACAAGCTCAAGGGCAGCTGCGGCGTGCGCTTCCTGCCGCAGGACGGTCTCACCGCCGACATCAGCAAGGGGTTCGAGTACTCGGACGCCTGGGTCGACGACGCCCGCCTGGTGGTGCTCAACGCCATGATGGCGCGCGACAAGGGCGCCGACGTGCAGACCCGCACCCGCTGCGTCAAGGCGGTGCGCGGCTCCAAACACTGGACCCTGACTCTGGAGCGGGAAGGGGGCGAGCAGTTCAACGTCACCTGCCGCGGTCTGGTCAATGCGGCCGGCCCCTGGGTCAAGACCTTCTATGACGAGAGCCTGCACGAGAAATCCCCGCGCGGCATTCGCCTCATCAAGGGCAGCCACATGATAGTGCCGCGCATCCATGAGCGCGAAGAGGCTTACATCCTGCAAAACGAGGACAACCGTATCGTCTTCGTCATCCCTTATCAGCAGGACTACTCGCTGATTGGCACCACTGACGTGGAGCACAAGGGCAGCCCGCGCGAAGCCAAGATCAGCGACGCCGAGATCAACTACCTGTGCAAGGTGGTCAACGCCCACTTTACCCGCCAGATCGCCCCCAAAGACGTGATCTGGACCTACGCCGGGGTGCGCCCGCTGTGCGACGACGAGTCCGATTCACCGCAGGCGGTGACCCGCGACTACACCCTCGAACTGTCTGGCGAATCTGATGGCGCACCACTCTTGTCGGTGTTCGGCGGCAAGCTCACCACCTACCGCAAGCTGGCTCAGGCTGCCTGCAACAAGCTCAAGCCCTGGTTCAGCAAGATGGGGGATGACTGGACCGCCAACAGCCGGTTGCCCGGTGGCGAGTTCGACTGCTCGGTGCGCGAACTGGCGCGCGCCTTTGCGCTGGAGTTTGACTGGCTCGATGATCGCAGCGCCCTGCGCATTGCCGAGGCCTATGGCGCCCATGCCCGCCTCTGGCTCAAGGAGCCCCGTGGTCAGCACTTTGGTGCTGGTCTGTACGAAGCCGAGGTGCGCTACCTTATCGAGCGGGAGTGGGCCTGCACCCTGGAAGACATCCTGTGGCGCCGCAGCAAGCTGGGGCTGCGCCTCTCCGACGCCGAGCAGCAG